>PHAV01000010.1 GCA_002841765.1 Deltaproteobacteria bacterium HGW-Deltaproteobacteria-4
ACTGGAAATCGGCACTCAATCAGTTTGCGATCATCTTCGGCGACAGGATGCCGACTTATTAACCGACAAACCCATTTACACAAAATCCTTTACAGGCCCGCTTGGCGTGGTTCAAATTTCAGATCTCGCTAAGAAGTACGATTACAAGTTCATCGATGATCAGTCCACGTTTTCGACGTCAAAAGTCGAGGATATCAAACGGTACAAACAGTCCATCTCAGGCGTCGCGGCGATTGCCGATGAAGACCATGACATCAATGTCTGGGTTTTCCAGGGGAACCCAAACCGCTACGACATCCTCAATGCCCTTAGCGATGAAGAGATTGGAAACTCGATTCATTGGCTTGTCTGCCAGAATAAGAATCGCATTCACAAAGGACACATGGTCCTGCTCTGGATGTCAGGAAAAGAAGCTGGTATCTACGCATTGTGTCGTATCGAGTGCGAACCGTCCCTCATTTCGGAAAATAGACCTGAGAAGAAATATTGGTTGGAAGACGTCGAAAACGAAATTGAAAATCGGGTGCGTCTCTCTGTAATTCGTCGCTTTGTCAACAAACCAATCTTGAAAAAAGATCTACTTAAGATTCCAGAATTGTCAAAGCTTTCGATCCTACGGCAGTTTCAAGGAACAAACTTTCCAGTGCGCGACTCCGAGTGGGAATTAATTGCACAGTTAATGTAGCCATCTAACAACTCGCAAAAGAGCGGACGGGTTAGAAGTCAGAAAGAAATGATGATGCGTAAATCAAAAGCTGAATTTGTAAAATGGTTTGGGCCGCTTCTTGACGCGCTTCGTGACCTTGGGGATTCTGGAAGGCCGCGAGAAGTTTCGGACCGTATTGCCAAGAATCTTAACCTCCCTGACGAGGTTCTGGACGAAACATTGAAGTCCGGTGGCAGCAGGTTTCACAATCAGGTTGCATGGGCGAGGCAGTATCTTGTCTGGGAGGGGATGCTCGAATCTTCTAAGCAAGGTACGTGGACGCTCACGGAAAAAGGACGTACAGCACACGTTACGGAAGCTCAGGCGGCCGAAATATTCAAGAAATGGGTGGCGATTCACGCTGAGATCCGAAAGCAAAAGGCTACTAAGTCGGTTGAAGTGCCTGAAGAGGAAGCACCGGCCCCGGACACACCGGAAGCAGACCAAAAAATGAGCCTGATCGCTGTTCTTCGCTCATTAAGCCCGCTCGGTTTTGAAAAGGTGTCTCGGGAACTCCTGCGGGAATCGGGATTTGAGAATGTCGAAATCACAGGTGGATCTGCCGATGGTGGCATAGACGGTTTCGGCACTCTGGAGATCAATCCTTTCGTAAGTTTCAAGGTATTGTTTCAGTGCAAACGCTACGCGGAGGGCAATTTAGTTGGCCGTTCTCAGGTAGGCGACTTTCGCAACGCCATGATTGGAAGAGCCGAGAAAGGAATCATCATCACAACATCTTCGTTTACCAACGCAGCGGTAGTTGAAGCCAATCGAGAAGGTGCGCCAAAGGTCGAACTTGTTGATGGTGTGAAGTTAGTGGAAATGTTTCAACGGGTTGAGCTTGGTGTTAAAAAACGGACAGTCTATGACGTCGATCCAACATATTTTGAGAGATTCAGAAATTGAATACTAAAACAATCGATCTAATTACCCTCCAGTCTTGCTAAGCACCACAAAAGGAACCGCCGATGCTTCATCCAGACCAATTCCAAGTCAACCAAGCCTGGATCCTCTTTCAATTGAATGACGCACCTATTCACATCAAGGCGGATGGCGACTTCAACTGTCTGGCACTCATGGACGCCGCCAGCTGCTACATCCTAACCTCATCGTTTTATCCCCTCTCCCAGGGTGAATTTTCTGAACTCGAATCGAGACGAATACTCAAACAGGCTTCGGAGCACAAAGGGGCACTGCCAAAAATTCTTTATATCCCCGTTGAACAAAAAGCCGATTCTTTGGCCCGTGCAGCCGAACGTCAGAAGATAGAAGTCATCCGTGTTCCTGAAGAGCAACTATTGATCTTCATCGGCGAAGCGCGACAAGGATTTCGTGAACGCTTTGGTGGCGCAGGCAAACATTCATGAGTTGCTATGGCTCCGACGCTTAAGTTGTGAAACGATCTGGCATCCGCCGGCGCTATCGCGAGCTGGAGCTCGCTCCTACAGAAAACGAATTTAATTGTTTGGTCATGAGGGCAATAAATTCAGCTCACATATGATCACCTGGTGATAAAATCGGTTCTCCTTATGGCTTGTTTTGAGAAAAATTGTTTGCGGTTGCTCTTGTTTGTCATCCTCCTGACGAACACTGTAGCGCCACACACTGCGATGGCGTCGGTCCTGGATCCGCAGGCCATTCAGCGTCCCCTTTTTAATGCGGAGCGCATCCAGCTGACCGTCGATTATGCTCGTCACCACTACGGCACAGCGACCGCAGTTCTGAGCAATCCACAGATGATCGTCATCCACTTTACAACGATCCCGACGTTGCAAAAGACCCTCGATTTTTTCCGCCCGGCCCGAATTGATCAGCAGGTCCGCCGGGATATTGTCGGCGGCGGCGAAGTGAATGTTTCAGCGCATTATCTCGTTGACCGTGACAGCACTCTGTATCAACTCGCCGGAGAAGACATCCTTTGCCGCCATATTATCGGCTTCAATCACAGCGCCATCGGCATCGAAAATGTTGCTGTTAATGCCGATGATCTGACGCAGGCCCAGCTCGAAGCTAATGCCGCGCTGATCAGCCGTATCGTGCAACGCCAGCCGATGATTCGCTATCTTCTGGGCCATCATGAATATCGCGACCATACCCTGCCGCACTATCAGCTGTATCGTGAGGATGACACCAGTTATCGTTTTACGGACAAAATCGATCCTGGGACGCTCTTTATGGCCCGCCTCCGTGCTTTACTTGAGGAACGATATAATCTTCGCTTCCAAAAGTAACGATCCAACAAAAAAGCCCACCGGATGACCGGTGGGCTTTTTTGTTGGAAGGGAAAGTCTCTTGCGAAGACTATTCGCAGAGATCGACTTTGACATCCCAGTTCTTGAGTTTCATGGTGCCGTTCTTCTCAAGGTTGAGGTGCATCTTGAAGGCGCGATCCCAGAGCTGCGGCTCGTGCCCGACTTTACGCTTGAGGCAGTCGGCTTCAGCAATGTTCAGATACTCGTTGAGCTGGTCTTTGTAGTCCGGATGGGCGCACTTCTCGATAATGCGACGGGCGCGATCCTTCGGAGCCAGACCGCGCACGTCGGCCAGGCCCTGCTCGGTGATGACGCAGTCGAGGTCGTGCTCGGTGTGGTCAATGTGCGAGCAGTGCGGAACGACGCAGGAGATACCATTCGGATCGGTCTTGGAAGGCCGGCTCGACGGGGTGTGCATCATCTTCAGGTAGCCGTTGCGCAGGAAGTCGCCGGAACCACCAAGACCGTTGATCATGCGGGTGCCGCCGACCAGGGTGGAATTGGCGTGAGCGTAGATGTCAATCTCAACCGGGGTATTCATGGCAATACACCCCAAACGACGGATCGGCTCCGGCGCATTGGAGATCGACAGGGGCCGTAGGGTGATCTTGTCGAAATACTTGTCCATGTTGGCGAAGAATTTCGGGAAGCCCGGCTCTGCCGAGAGGGAGAGAGAGCAGGAAGAAGCGGCATCGAGTTTGCCCGAATCGAAGAGGTCGAGCATGGTGTCCTGCAGAACCTCGGTGTAGACAGTGAGATTGCTGAAGGGCCCTTTGGCCAGACCGCCGATAACGGCGTTAGCGATGGAGCCGACGCCCGACTGGATCGGCAGGAGATTTTTCGGCAGACGACCGGCCTTCACTTCGTGGGTGAAGAAGTCGATGACATGACCGGCGATCGCTTCGGAGGTGTCATCCTGTTCGGCAAAGGCGCGACCCTGGTCACGGAGTTTGGACTCGACGATGGCAACGATCTTGCTCGGATCGCAGGGGCAGTAGGTGGTGCCGATGCGGGAATCGGCCTTGGTGATGTTGAGCACCTGACGATTCGGCGGGTGGTTACAGGAAACGATGTCGTGGATCCCTTCGAAAGAAGGCTGTCCGGTGTTGACCTCGATGATGACCTTGTCGCAGATCATGAGAATTTCGGGGATAACACCGCAGGAGGAGGTCGGAACCAGGCCGCCATCTTCGGTGATCGCTGAAACTTCGATGATGGCGAGGTCAAGTTTGCCGCTCGGGGTGTCTTTGGTGTAGAAGCCGTAACCGAGATCCTGGGCAAAGAGGGAGAGATGCTTGTCGCCCATGCGGATGCGGCCGGCATTAATCCCGGCGGCGATATCCTTGCCGGTCTGATAGGGCCAGCGACGGTCGATCATGTCGTTGATCGCCCAGCGGTTTTCGGTCTCGGCACCGACAGAGGCGCCGATAAAGAGATTGAATTTGAGCTTGCCCTGCAGGTTGTTTTTTTCAACATGCTCGGCAAGGGCGATCGGCACCATTTTGGGGTATCCGGCCGGGGTAAAACCGGACCAGCCAAGGTTCATACCATCTTTAAACATCGGGATGGTCTGTTCGGCGGTCATAACTTTACTCATCAGGGATTTACAACGTACGCGGTCTTGCAGGGTGCCATACTCGGACATAATTTTCTCTCCTTCATTGGTATAGGGGTCGCGTCATGTTGAGTGCGCGCCATTAATGCCAGTTTGACTACTAAAAGCGAGGGCGTTATGCGCTCACCGTATAAAAAAATGTAAAAAAAAGCTGTGAGAATTCAGATTATCTTTTGTATTCAAGGTCGTTATCTTTTTAAAATTGCGTTACATTTTATATAGAAGCGTCTTGACCAAGTCAAGAAAAAAGGCTGAAGTTGCAACCCGTCCAATTATAACTTCTCAGCGACAAGTTTCTGTGCTTTGCGCGTGTAAGAACTCTCCGGATACTCTGTTGCGAGCCGGTTGAAGTACTCTGCAGCCAACTCACTTTTATCATTATGGAGGTAGGCGCTGCCAAGGATGAAGTAAAGCTCATCTCTGCGACTGAAATTCGGGTAAGCAGCGACTAGAGGTTCAAGGCGGGCGATAGCCGCGGTGCTGACCCCTTTTTTTTCATAATATGCGCCGATATGGAGTTCGTGGGCAGCCAGAGCATCCATCTCCTCGGCCATGAATTTTTCGACAGCGGGTCGTCTCGGGTCGGCAGGATAACGGGCGAGGAAGGTTTTGAATGCTGACAGCGCATTTTTTGTTGTCGTTTGATCCCGCATCGGTGCCAGCATTTCACGATGATAAGAGACCCCGAGATTGTACAGAACATTGGCGTTATGTAGATCGTCAGAATGAGTTTTGAGATAGGACTCATAGGCCACAACCGCTTCGATATAGCGTTCTGCCAAGAAGTGGGCTTCCGCAATTTTTAGCTCAGCTAATGCATTCATCTCTGGAGAAACGTAGCGCTCACGCACCTTTTCCCAAGCGGCAATAGCCTCGTCATAGCGTTTCTCGGCAAAGAAGGTTTCCCCCTCGCTCATCAATATTTCCGCGGAACGGGGGGAGGGGGCGACGCTACTGCTGCAGGCAGTCATCAAAAGGAGGAAAAAGCTTGTTAACAACATAAAATGCATCGAATTTATCTTCCTTATAGGGTTTAGGCGGTGAGTAGTCCAAAAAGTTTTAGCGACAATTCCCCTGGCGTTTACCGGTCAAGGTGTAGGTGCGCATTTCCGTTTCTTTTCCGACTGCGGAGGTCATTGTCTGCACGGCTCCTTCAACTTTGCTGATGTCGTAGGTCGCATTGCCGACACTGCGGGTGACAAATTCTTTTTCACGGCACTCGGCGACCCAGAAGACGGTGTTCCCTTCGATCTCTTTGGTAAGGAGTCGACATCCCGCATTTTTCGCGGGGATCGGAACCGGTTCGTTTTGGCTGAGGCAGAGCATCTGAACGATCGGCAGGAAATCGGGAGTTTTTGGGTTGAGTTGCAAGGTGATGTTCCACGCCCCTTCTTTCAGAGGGATCTCAGGCGAGGCTGCAAAAGTCGCAGTCATGGGTAACATAGTCACCACAAAGATGTAAAAGCTAATAAAGGGCAGACGGTGCATCTAATTTAAAACCTTCCAGAATAAAACTATTGGGTCAAAATTTAATTTTCCATGAGGTGTTGCAATAATATTTTGGTGCCGATTGCGCATAAAATTAAACCTCCCAGTATTTCCACCCGTTTTCCCCAGATTGTGCCGCACCGCCGCCCCAGAAGTAAACCGGCAACAGTGAGGATTCCGGCGACCAGGCCGATGATCAGGGCAGGAGTCCAGACCGAGATGTTAAGCATCCCCAGACTCAGGCCGACTGCAAGCGCGTCGATACTGGTGGCGATTGACAGAATGATTAGAGTCCCCCCGCGCGTCGGATCTTTCCCGCTTTTTGTCTCCTCTTCCTGAAAGGCCTCGTAGAGCATCTTTACCCCGACAATAAAGAGGAGAACAAAGGCAATCCAGTGATCGTAAGCATGTATCCATTTCTGGATCGTCATGCCGGCGAACCAGCCAAGAATCGGCATCAAAGCTTGAAAAAGTCCGAAATGGAAACCAAGGCGAAAAAGATGTCTGCCGGTCAGGCGGGAGATGTTTATTCCCACGCCGAGAGCCACGGCAAAAGCATCCATGGCGAGGGCGATGGCAATTGCGATGATGGTCAGCCAATCCATGTTGTTGAAGTGTCATCCTGTAGATAAGGGGCTCGGATTCAGAAGGTTTTGCGATATTACCGACCTCTGAGTTGTGACACAAGCATAAAAAAACAAATTTATTCCTATCAAATTTTCAAGATACACAAGCGATTTTGTGGTAAAAGAATCCCGTTGGACAAAGGAAGTACTCGTGTTTTGAATGAAGGGTAGAATCATGATGGTGGAGAAGAATATAAGGCGTCAGTCGGGTGCCATTGATCCCCTCTATTTTTATATCTCGTCATGGGTGTTAGCCGCTGTCGTTCTTACTCTGGTTCTCAAACTGCATCTACTCCCGGCTCTCTTCGCCGGCTTGGCAGTCTATGAACTGGTGCATCTCATCTCTCCAAGATTTCATGGCTATACTTCGACGAAAAATCGGGCGCGACTCTGGGTTCTTGTTCTCATTGCTTCCTCGATTGTCGCTATTTTGTGGGTTTTTGCCCTTTGGTCCGTCTCCTTGTTTCGTTTCGGTGCAGGGAGTCTGCCGCGGATGGCGCAGATGATGGCAGAAATTATCGAAGGATCCCGGGATATTCTACCGGCAGGATTGCTGCAATATCTGCCCGCTAATGTTGATGCAATGAATGCCGCAGTGGCAAAATTATTACGTAACCACGCGGAAACGTTACAGGCAGCTGGAGGAATTTTCGTCCGATCGCTCGCCTACATACTCATTGGTATGGTGGTCGGCGCTTTACTTTCTTTACGGGAGGTTACCTCAGGGCGCAAGCGGCTGCGTCGACCTCTAGCCACAGCGATTGCAGAGCGGGCAAGACGTTTCACCCGATCTTTTCGTCGGGTTGTCTTTGCGCAGGTGCGGATTGCCGCTTTAAATACTTTTTTAACCTGGTTATATCTAGGCGTCGCACTTCCATTGTTGGGAATTTCAATTCCTTACGTCAAGACGATGGTGGCATTAACCTTTATTGTCGGACTGTTACCGGTGATCGGTAACATCATTTCAAATACAGTCATTGTTGTCATCAGTTTGAGCGTCTCTTTTCAAGTCGCTGGATCTTCGCTTCTCTTTTTGGTCATCATTCATAAACTTGAGTACTTCATTAATGCCCGGATCATTGGTGCTCGCATTGATGCGCATGCATGGGAATTGCTTCTGGCCATGCTGGTTATGGAGGCAGCTTTCGGGCTAAGCGGCTTGGTTGCGGCCCCGGTCTATTATGCCTATTTAAAAGATGAACTTGAAGCGCAGCACCTTGTCTGATTTGTGGTAAACAGATCAACGTGTCGAAATTACATTGGATTATTCAGAGATATGATCGATTTTTTGAAAAGTTTCATTGCGATCTTGCAGCAATTGCAGCGCAATCGTATGGCTTTGGCCGGGGTGGTGATTGTTGTCTTTATGTTTCTACTCGCCCTTTTTGCACCCCTGTATAACCGCGACCCCGGTGCTATCGATATCACGCTGCGCCTCATGCCTCCAGGGTGGGGGCATCCTCTTGGCACTGACGACCTTGGTCGGGATGTTCTGGCTAGGATCCTTTATGGTGCGAGAATCTCCCTTCTTGTTGGTTTTGTTGCTGTCGGCATTGCTACTCTGATCGGTATCATTGTCGGGGCAATGGCCGGTTTTTATGGCCGCTGGGTTGATGCTGTCCTGATGCGCTTTGTCGATATCATGCTCTGTTTCCCGACATTTTTTCTCATCCTTGCAGTCATTGCTTTTCTGGAGCCCTCCATCTGGAACATCATGATTATTATCGGTCTAACCGGCTGGATGGGGGTTGCGCGCCTGGTTCGTGCAGAGTTTTTGTCTTTGCGCAGTCGTGATTTTGTGGTTGCCGCCCAATCGATCGGCGCCTCCGACCAGCGCTTGATCTTTCGTCATATTCTCCCGAATGCACTTTCACCGGTGATCGTTTCGGCGACGCTGGGGGTGGCCGGCGCTATCCTTACTGAAAGCGCCCTGTCATTTCTCGGAATTGGTGTGCAGCCCCCGACGCCGTCTTGGGGGAACATGTTGATTACCGGGAAACAGACACTCGGTTCCGCCTGGTGGCTTTCGGTCTTTCCCGGCATGGCAATTCTGCTGACAGTTCTCGGGTACAATCTCCTCGGAGAAGGTTTGCGCGATGCCCTTGACCCGCGTATGGACCGCTAAGGAGGATTGATGATTCTGGCGTTGACCCCGGAAATTCTGATTCAGGAGCGTGTTGCCGCCTTCATGCAGCAGGATTTTCGTACCATTTTTTACAGCTATCACCCTGACGCCCCGTTTCTGCATTTCTTTCCTGATTGTGACACTTATCTGGCATATGCTACGGCAGAAATTGCAGGGATCTTCGAGATCAGTGCCTGTGAAATTCTGCGAAGTTGTCAGCACAGTGAGACCGCCGAAATTCTTTTCCGTCAACGATTGCACCTTAAGGGCGAAGTCCTTGACTCCCTTGAAATAGGCCGCTGCCGCCGCGCTGCAGATGGCAGGTGGTTATTTGTGGCAGCGCTGCGGCTCGATCTCTGCAAGTTACCAGCTGATCTTCAATCCTGTTCATGGGATGATCTGCGTGCTGCCGGTAATGACCTGTGGATTTAAACGATGCCTGAATTACCGGAAGTTGAGACGATCTGTCGCGGGATTGCCCCGCTTATTGTCGGCTTAAGCATTGCGGAGATTATTGTCCGGGAACCACGTCTACGTGTTTTGATCCCTGCGAATCTTTCCGTTTCTTTGCAAGTACGGACGGTTCTTGCCGTCAGCCGCCGGGCAAAATATCTGCTGATTCATTTTAGTGGTGATTGTACGCTGCTAATCCATCTGGGGATGTCCGGTACGTTGCGCTTCCTTGCTGAACCACTCCCTTTTGAATGTCACGATCATGTGGAAATCATCTTTGCCCAAGGGGGACAACGACTGCGCTTCCGTGACCCCCGTCGTTTTGGCGCCATCTTCCCCTGTTATGGAGATCCCCAGGCGCATCCTGCGCTGGCAGGGTTGGGGCCGGAACCCCTTTCGGATGAGTTTACAGCGAACTACCTTTATCAGCGTTCACGACAAAGGACAGTCACTGTCAAATCTTTTTTGATGGAACAGAAAACAGTTGTCGGGGTCGGGAATATTTATGCCAGTGAGGCTCTGCATGCGGCCGGAATTGCACCGTGGCGACAAGTCGGAAAGATCAGTCGCCGGCGTTATGCTTTACTGGTAAAGGAGGTCCGCGCCGTGCTGCTGCGTGCCATTAAGGCGGGGGGGACGACACTTCGCGATTTTAAAAGTGCTGCCGGGAAGCCGGGCTATTTCGCACAGGAACTAATGGCTTATGGTCGTGCCGGTGAACCTTGTCGAAGGTGTGGCGGGGAAATTCAGCGCATGCAGATTGATGGACGATCGAGTTTTTATTGCTCCGATTGTCAGTCGTAACCAAGAAAAAAGGCTCCCGATCATCTCGGGAGCCTTTTTTCTTGTCATATCCTCATAACTAGCCGAGAATTTTTTTCATGTCTTCGAACCCTTGTGCGTAAGCTTTTCTGTTGAGCTCAATGAAAGCTTCCGGAACACGGGAAAGGACAGCTTGTAAGCCGGCTTCGCGCGAGACAGCATCGGTCAGAGCAATCATGGCGCCGAGAGCGACGACGTTGGCGACGATTTCACGACCGACAACATCTTTGGCAGTGCGCATGATCGGCATCTTATAGACTTTAAAGTCGCCTTTCGGCTCGTTTTTGACAAAGTCAGAGTCGATGAGCAGGACACCGCCCTTTTTGATGCCGTTGGCGTATTTGTCAGCAGATTCCTGGGTCATTGCCAGGCAGGCGTCAACAATAGTTGCCTTGGGGTAATCGATGGGGCCATCGGAGATGATAACTTCCGACTTGGATGCCCCGCCGCGGGCCTCAGGGCCGTAGCTCTGGGACTGAACGGCATGCTTTCCCTCGATGATCGAGGCGGCCTCGGCCAGAATGATCCCGGCGGTGATCAGGCCCTGCCCGCCAGCGCCGGAAAACCGTATTTCATATCTTTTAGACATTCTTCGGTCTCCTTCGTCTGATTATTTCACGCCCTGGGCGCGGGCAATGACCTTGGCGTACTGCTCGCAGTACTCGGGCTTGTCTTCTTTGTAGAGGACGCCGGTCAGGATCTTCCCTTCAAGCTGTTCGGCAGTCATCTTGCCGGCGGCTGTGACAGGAACAGCAATATCCTTGAGGCGTTTCATCATATCGACAACGCTACGGAACTTGTTGCGACGACCGTAAGTGGTCGGGCAGTCGTCAAGAACCTCGATAATCGCCATCCCTTTGTGCTTGATCCCTTCAACAATCAACTTGTCGATCTGGGTAGCATGAAAAGCGGTGGTCCGGGCGACAAACGTGGCACCGGCGCCGATTGCCAGTTTGCTGATATCGAAGGTCGGGTCGGGGTTGCCGTAAGGCGTGGTTGATGCCTTGTCACCGGTCGGTGTGCAGGGGGAGAACTGACCGCCGGTCATGCCGTAGATGAAGTTATTCATGATGACATAAGTCATGTCGATGTTACGGCGGCAGGCGTGAATGAAGTGGTTACCGCCAATGGCGGTACCGTCGCCGTCGCCGCCCATGACGATGACATTCATCTCGGGTCTGGCCATCTTGACGCCGGTGGCAAAGGCAGCAGCGCGACCGTGGGCGGTGTGCAGGGTGCACATGTCAACGTAGCCGGGGAGACGGCTGGCGCAGCCGATACCGGAGACCAGAGCGGTGTTGTTCTTCTCAAGACCGCAAGTATCCATGGCCCGGAGCAGGCCCTTCATGACGATTCCGTGGCCGCAACCAGGGCACCAGATGTGGGGCAGTTTGCCAGGACGGAGAGATTTTTCGTAATCGTAAGCCATGTTACTTGACCTCCTTGACCTGGGCAATGATCTGGCCGGGGTTGAGTGGCTCACCGTCGACTCGACCGATGCTGATAACCGGGCAGCTGCCCTTGACCACACGCTCGACTTCAAGATTCATCTGGCCGAGGTTCATTTCGGGGACGATGATCGCCTTGACCTGTTTACCAAGAGCGGAAATCCGCTTCTCCGGGAAGGGCCAGAGGGTGATGGGACGGAAGAGGCCGGCTTTGATTCCTTCTTTACGCAGTTCGTTGACCGCGTAACGGGCGGAACGGCTGGTGGAACCGTAGGCAAAGACCAGAATATCGGCATCTTCAGTCAGATACTCTTCGTTCAACTCAATCTGGGCGCGAGCCACTTCGCCTTCGACTTTGCGGACCTGGCGACGCTCTTCAGCATCGACGTACTCCGCTTTCGTGGTCGGGAAGCCATCCTGTGCCTTGTTCAGACCGGTGACATGGAAGCGGTAACCGGAACCGAAAGCAGCCAGGGGAGGGACGTCACCGAAGGAGGTGTCGTACGGCTTGTACTGCTCGGGCGGAACGGTCGGCAGGGTGCGATTGATAATCTCAAGTTCGCCCGCTTCGGGGAACTCGATACGCTCGCGCATATGTCCGACGATTTCGTCATAAAGGACCTGTACCGGCATGCGGTACTTTTCGGCGAGATTGAAGGCGCGGACGGTCTCGGTGAAGATCTCCTGAACCGACGCGGGGACCAGAGCGATGGTTGCGTGGTCGCCGTGGGTGCCCCATTTGGCCTGCTGCACATCGGACTGGCCGGGGCCGGTCGGCATGCCGGTCGACGGACCGCCGCGCATGACGTTGATGATAACGCAGGGGATCTCGGCAATACAGGCGTATCCGATGAGTTCCTGCTTGAGGGAGACGCCGGGACCCGAAGTTGCGGTCAGAACTTTGGCGCCGGTCAGGGAAGCACCGAGGACCGAAGCCATAGCAGCAATCTCGTCTTCCATCTGGATAAATTTACCGCCGACTTTAGGGAGTTCGTTAGAAAGAACTTCCGCGACCTCGGTGGAGGGTGTAATGGGGTATCCGCCGAAGAATGTGCAACCGGCGTACATTGCGCCGTGCGCACAGGCTTCGTTCCCCTGCATCAGAGCTACTTTTTTTGCCACGTTAGCTGACCTCCTATGAATTAATCAGTGTGGACTTTGATGGCGAAGTCGGGACAGCGCAGTTCGCACTGCATGCACTTGATGCAGTCGTCAGGGCGAGCTACCTTCACGATGAACCCATCCATTTCAAGGACGTTCTTGGGACAGAACTCCACGCAGATGCTGCATCCTTTGCAGTATCTTTCGATGACCTCAATGCTCATTCCTATTACTCTCCTTTACAGATTTTTGAGCAGCCGAAACACGGTTTTACAACTTGCGGAGATTAGCACAACTGCCGGGAATCGATCTATAGAAAATTTCGAATATTTTAAAAAGAGTCGATGCTCGGTTTCTTCGCATTTTTTAGTAAAGAAGGGCAATGTCACCATTGCCCTTCTTTACTCTTTTACGTGTGGAGCAAATGATTAAAGAAGGCCCTGAGTTTTCAAAACACCGACCAGATCTTTAACCGCAGCAACGGATTTGTCCATCATTGTCTGCTCGGTGGCGTCAAGTTTAAATTCGAGAATTCCTTCAACACCTTTGTCGCCGAGGATGGCAGGGACGCCGACATAGTAGCCTTTGATGCCGAACTCACCATTGAGATAAACGCAGGTGGGGAGGACACGTTTCGAGTCTTTGAGGATCGATTCAGCCATGGCGATCGCCGAAGAAGCGGGGCTGTAGAAAGCACTGCCGGTCTTGAGCAGGGCAACAACTTCACCGCCGGCGCCACGGGTGCGCTTGACCATCGCTTCCATAACTTCTTTGGCTTTGTCAGCACTTTTGTACTTCTGTTCCAGGAGTTCCATTACCGGGATGCCCTGAACGCTGGCATAACGGACCAGGGGAACCATGTCGTCACCGTGGCCGCCAAGGGTCATAGCAGTGACGTCTTTTACCGAGACGCCCAGTTCCCAGGCGATAAAGGCTTTGAAGCGGGCCGAGTCAAGGACGCCGGCCTGGCCGATAACCCGCTCGTAGGGGAAACCGGTGATCTTCTGGCAAAGGGTGACCATGGCGTCAAGAGGATTGGAAATGACGATAACGATCGACTCGGGAGCGAATTTTTTGATCCCTTCGGCGACAGAAGTCATGATCTTGCTGTTGACTTCGATCAGGTCATCGCGGCTCATACCCGGTTTGCGGGGGAGACCGGCGGTGACGATAACAACTTTGGAACCTTCGATATCTTTGTAATCGTTCGTCCCTTTGAGACAAACATCAAAGCCGTCGACAGGCGCTGCTTCGGCGATGTCGAGCATCTTGCCCTGGGGAAGGCCTTCGACGATATCGAAAAGAACGACATCACCAAGTTCACGCAGCGCGCAGAGTTGTGCGAGAACGCCGCCAATTTGTCCACCACCAATCAATGAAATCTTCGGTCTTGCCATTGTCATCTCTCCTTGGGTTGGGAATTTAAGAATAAGAGCAGGGCATCAAGGATGCCCTGCTCCAGCCAAAATGCAATTTATAGAGTATCAATAATTGCGTTCAGTGTTGCACTGGGGCGCATCGCTTGGGCAACCTTGGTTTTGTCCGGGTGATAGTAGCCACCCATATCGACTGGTTTCCCCTGTGCAGCAAGGAGCTCTTCGTTGATCTTCGCTTCATTGGCGGCCAGAGACTGGTACACCTTGGTAAACTTTTCCTTCAGTTCCTGGTCTTTGTTTTGAGCAGCCAAGGCCTCTGCCCAGTACATGGCAAAGTAGAAGTGACTGCCACGGTTATCAATCTGGCCGACCTTGCGGGCCGGAGATTTGTTGTTGTCGAGGAACTTGGCAAGGGCTTGGTCAACGGTCTCGGCCAGGACTTGGGCCTTGGCATTGTTGAAGGTTGCGGCCAGGTGCTCCAGGGATGCGCCGAAGGCCGAAAACTCACCAAGGGAATCCCATCGAAGGTAGCCTTCCTTCACGAATTGCTGGACGTGCTTGGGGGCCGAACCGCCGGCCCCGGTTTCGAAGAGGCCGCCGCCAGCCAGCAGCGGAACGATGGAGAGCATTTTGGCGCTGGTCCCCAACTCCAGGATCGGGAAGAGGTCGGTCAGATAGTCGCGCAGTACGTTGCCGGTAACTGAAATGGTGTCCTGTCCTTTGCGGATGCGGGCCAGGGAGAACTTCATCGCTTCGACCGGGCTCATGATGTGGAACTCCAGGCCGGACGTATCGTGATTTTTCAGGTATTTCTCAACTTTGGCAATGACATTGGTATCATGCGCCCGGTTTTTATCGAGCCAGAAAACGGCCGGTGCGCCGGTGGCGCGGGCACGATTTACGGCCAGCTTGACCCAATCCTGGATCGGAATGTCTTTGACCCGCGACAAACGCCAGATATCGCCTTCCTCGACGTTATGCTCCATCAGCGCCTTGCCGTCGGCAGCGACAACGCGGATGGTGCCGCTGGCCGGGATCTCGAAGGTGGTGGGGTGGGAGCCGTACTCTTCGGCCTTCTGTGCCATCAGGCCGACGTTGGGGACCGAGCCCATGGTGACCGGATCGAAGGCGCCGTTTTTCTGGCAATCCTCAATGATCTCCTGATAGAAGGTTGCGTAGCAACGATCCGGGATCATCGCCTTTGTGTCCTGCAATTTCCCTTCGGCATTCCACATCTGGCCGGCTTCACGAACCACGACCGGCATGGAGGCATCGACGATAATATCGTTCGGAGTATGGAGATTGGTGATCCCTTTGTCGGAATCGACCATGGCCAGAGGCGGACGCTGTGCGTAAACAGCTTTGATGTCTGCTTCAATCTCGGCCTGCTTGGCTGCCGGAAGTTTTTCAATTTTCTTGTAGAGGTCGCCAATACCCAGATTGGGGTTCACGCCCAGTTCCTTGAGGGTCGTGGCGTGCTTCTCGAACACGTCCTTGTAGAAGACCGTCACGGCGTGACCAAACATGATCGGGTCGGAGATCTTCATCATTGTCGCTTTTAGGTGCAGTGACAGCAGGATGCCACTCTTTTTGGCATCTTCAATCTGGTCGGCAAAGAATTTCCGCAGGGCCTTCTTGCTCATAAAGGTTGCTGAGAGGATCTCTCCCGTGGAAGCCGTTAGCTTGTCCTTCAGTACGGTGGTCTTACCGTCAGCCACCAGTTCAATCCGGAAGTCGCCACCATTCTCCATATTCACCGACTTCTCGTTACCATAGAAGTCGCCGTCGGTCATGTGCGCGACATGCGCCTTGGAGCCGGCCGCCCAAGGGCTCAAGGGGACGGTCTTTGGATTCTTTCTGGCGTATTCTTTGACCGCGAGAGGAGCTCTGCGGTCAGAGTTGCCTTCACGCAGCACCGGGTTGACGGCGCTCCCGAGGCATTTTGAATAACGCTCTTGAATCTCTTTTTCTGCTGCATTTTTAGGGTCTTCAGGATAGTTGGGAAGATTATAGCCCTGGCTTTGCAACTCAGCGATGACTTCTATTAACTGGGGAACTGAGGCACTGACGTTGGGCAGCTTGATGATGTTCGCTTCTTTTTTCTGGGTAAGTTCGCCTAACTGTGCCAGAAAGTCGGGGACGCGCTGGCTTTCGGTCAGTAATTCAGGAAAGGTGGAGATAACCCGTCCGGCTAATGAGATGTCGCGCATCTCGACAGAAACCCCGGTCCCCTTGGTAAAGGCCTGGACGATAGGGAGGAGGGAGTAAGTCGCCAGAGCAGGTGCTTCGTCAATCTCGGTCCAGATAATAGTGGTATTCTTCGTTGTCATTTTCTCTCCTTTATTAAGCCAGTGGATGAAAGAAAGGTGATGAATATTCACCTTTATGAATGAAGCGAGCAAAACGTGTATACAGTATGTAAAAGGTTAAGGGGTGTCAAGAAAAAATAAGGGAAAAAACGCGGGTTTTGTGAGGTCCGCAGTAGCGGAACAACAACTTTATTCTGGCGAAAAAAAGTTGGATTTTTTTGCGAGAATACGTGCTTTTTGCCGCTCCTCCTCGCTGACATTGCGAGGGATGGTGAGGGTTTGACCAGCGTAAATTTTACGGGGATCTTTGATCTGGTCGCGATTCGCTTGATACAGGAGGGGCCAAAGCAAAGGGTCACCGTAGATGTCGGGGCGTTTGGCAATGACCCACAAAAGTTCTCCGTCGCTGACGATATAGCTCAAGCGCGTTTTGCTGTTTCCCCCGGTCGGCGGCAGGGACTGCTTGCTTGCCGTTGTGGCGACGGGTTCGGTCGTGGCTGACGGCGCCAATTCAACCGGCCCTGTTGCTTCTGCTACCGGCGGCGGAAACGTTTCTGCGGCAGAAAGAGGTTGGTTGCGGCACGGCAACAGGGTGCAGCCTGTCAATAAGGAGTTAATACAGAGGGTAATGAAAAAGAGTTTGAGAAGAATTTTCATGATGAGAAGATCATTCAGTGCAGGGGGGCGACGAGTTGAGACGCTCTTCGCCCCCCTGCTTTTCTTTTATTTAGCTTTAAGATTGGTGCGGATGGAGAGTTCCCGCAACTGCTTATCGTCAACTGCGTTCGGTGCATCCGACATCAGGCAGGTGCCGCGTTGTGTCTTCGGGAAGGCGATGACGTCGCGAATTGAATCGGAACCGGTGAGGATCATGATCATGCGATCGAGACCGAAGGCGATGCCGCCGTGTGGCGGGGTGCCGAAGTCAAGGGCATCAAGGAGGAAACCGAATTTGGAGTTGGCTTCTTCTTCTGAAAGCCCCAGCATGCGGAACATCAAGGACTGCACATGCTGCTGATGAATACGGATGGAGCCACCGCCGATCTCGTTGCCATTGAGGACAAGGTCGTAAGCTTTGGCGCGGCAGCGGCCGGGATCGGATTCGACATAATCGACGTCTTCATCCATCGGCGCGGTAAAGGGGTGATGCACAGCACACCAGCGTTTTTCGTCCTCATCCCACTCCAGCAGGGGAAAGTCGGTAATCCACACAAAACGGAAGTCCTCTTTGCTGGTGAGATTGAGCTGTTTGGCGAGGTGATTGCGCAGTTTGCCGAGGGCATCATGGACGACCTTGAACTTGTCAGCGACAAAGAGGAGGAGGTCGCCTTCTTCGGCGTTAAAGGCGGCGCTGATTGTCGCCATCTCGGCTTCTGTAAAGAACTTGGCGATCGTCGAATGCCACACGCCGTTCTCGATCTTGACGTAGGCCAAGCCTTTGGCGCCGTAAATCTTGACGAACTCGGTCAGTTCGTCGATCTCCTTGCGGGAGAATCTGGCGCAGCCCTTGGCGTTGATCCCCTTGACAATACCGCCGTCGCTGACAACATCGGCAAAGACTTTGAAGCCGGAATTTTGCACGGTTTCAGAAAGATCGACGAGTTCAAGGCCAAAGCGCAGGTCGGGATTGTCGACCCCGAAGCGCCGCATGGCTTCCTGGTAGGTCATGCGTTCAATCGGCAGAGTAATATCCAGGCCTTTTGTCTCCTTGAAGACGCGGGCCATCAAGCCTTCCATCACTGTGATGATGTCATCGCGGTCAATAAAGGACATTTCGCAATCGATCTGGGTAAATTCCGGCTGCCGATCGGCGCGCAGATCTTCGTCGCGGAAGCAGCGCACCACCTGGAAGTAGCGATCGAAGCCCGAGATCATCAGGATCTGCTTGAAGATCTGCGGCGACTGGGGGAGAGCATAGAAGCAACCGGGATTGATTCGTGACGGGACGAGGAAGTCGCGGGCCCCTTCCGGCGTCGATTTGGTCAGAAACGGGGTTTCAAGTTCGATGAACTTGTTCTCCGTCAGATACTGACGGGTGGTCTGCGCAACTTTGTGGCGGAGGATCAGATTATGCTGAAGCTGCGGACGACGCAAATCGAGATAGCGGTACTTAAGCCGGATATTCTCGGCGACGTCGCTGTGCTCGTCGAGCATGAAGGGGAGGACTTTCGAGCGGTTGAGGAGTTTGCACTCGACCACCTGCACTTCGACCTCGCCGGTCTTCATGTTAGGATTGATCGTGCCGGCCGGTCTCGGAATGACCTTGCCGCGGATCGCCAAAACATATTCGTTGCGCGCGCTCTCGGCGACTTTGTGGGCCGCTCCGCACAGATCCGGATCAAAGACGATCTGGGCCAGACCTTCACGGTCACGCAGATCGATGAAGATCAGACCACCATGGTCACGACGGCGCAATACCCAACCCATCAAGCAGACATCGCGACCGATATCGGCTGCGCTGAGATCCCCACAATAACTGCTGCGTTTCCAGTCGCCTATTACATCACTCAAGGTCTTATCCTCCGGTTCAAATATTTATCGTTAAAGATCGGTGATTATAGAGAGGGGTGAAGCATGGGGTCAATCTCTAATTACGGTGTGAAATCACCCGACAAAATTGTCGGCAGAGTTATTTCAATCCGGTCGAGAGCGATCGTACTTTGTGTCCCGGCATCCATATTTTTGAGCTGGGCCGTGCCACTGCGAATTTCATCCTCGCCGACGATCAGCACATGCCGCGCCAGCAGTTTGTCGGCGCGTCGCATTTGGCTCTTCAGGCTCTTGCCGGCATAGTCCAGTTCAGCGCTGATGCCGAGGCGTTGCAGTTTGGCAGCGAGGAGGAACCCCCAATCCCCCGCTTCCGCTCCAAGGGCGGCAACAAAGAGATCCGGTCGTTGCGGGGCAACACTTTGCTGCCCTTTGAGGAGGACAAGGCGCTCCAAACCCATGGCGAAGCCGATGCCGGGTTGATCGGGGCCGCCAATCTCCCGGATCAGACCGTCGTAACGACCGCCGGCAGCGACGGCGTTTTGCGCGCCGAGACTGTTGGTGACCATTTCAAAGGTCGTGCGGGTGTAGTAGTCAAGTCCCCGAACCATGCGCGGATTAACGGTAAAGGGGATCTCCATCTGCTTCAGGAGGCGGTTGACAGTGGCAAAGTGATCATCACAGTCCGGACAAAGGTGTTCAATGATCGCCGGAGCATGGCGGGTGGCGCTTTGACAGTCGGGAACCTTGCAGTCGATGACCCGGAGCGGATTGGTCCGGAAACGGCGCCGGCAATCTTCGCAAAGGTGCTCAAGTTGACTTTCGAGGGCGGCAATCAACTGGTCGCGATAGGCGGGGCGGCAAGTTGGACAACCGAGACTGTTGATTTGCAGCGAGATATCAGGGATCTCCGCTTCGGCAAAGAAATGGGTGAGCATCGCCAGAATCTGGGCATCGATCTTCGGGTCGGCAACGCCGATCGCTTCGGCGCCGATCTGGTGAAACTGGCGATAGCGGCCTTTCTGCGGGCGTTCATAGCGGAACATTGCGCCGAGATAGTAAAGTTTGGTCACGGCGTCGAGGGCATGAAGTTTGTGTTCGCAATAAGCCCGCATGACCGGCGCCGTCCCTTCCGGGCGCAAGGTCAGCGAGTTATTACTGCGATCGTTAAAAGTATACATCTCCTTTTCGACGATATCGGTCGTTTCGCCAATGGAGCGTTTAAAGAGTTCGGTCTTTTCCACGACGGGAACACGGATTTCAGCAAAGCCGTAAGCCTTGAAGACCCGGCGCGCTGTCTCTTCCATAAACTGCCAGGTCTCAACTTCTCCCGGCAATATGTCATTCATTCCTTTGATGCCTGTGATACTCACTTTGACCTCACTTTATGATTCGCCGGTGACGACGGTCCCGGTGTTTGAAATTAAAATATTAGTTAGAGCGAAGGGGAGGGAGGGGGGGCCTGAATTGGCAGCCCAGCGATCATAACGGATCGATTTCCCAGATGCCGCGAACGATGTTGCGCTGTGATTTGCCGTGATACATAGCCCGATCCGCCATTTCAAGAATACTCTTTTTATCAAAGGCATTTTCGGGATAGGTCGCATAGCCGATGGTGGCTGTTAACCGCAGTGACTTGCCGCTTTCCTGTTGAAAATGGAAGGCCTCAATCGTCGAGCGGATACGTTCGGCAACGCTGGCAGCACCTGCTGCTGTCGCTTCAACGAGGAGGATGGTGAATTCATCGCCGCCATAGCGAAAGAGGATGTCGACATCTCTGACACAGGTGCGCAGTAAGTCACCACATTCGCGCAACACATCGCTGCCAATCAGATGCCCCCGGGTGTCGTTGACGATTTTGAAGCGATCGAGGTCGATGAAGACCAGGGAAAAGGAGAGTTTATAGCGTTCGGATCGGCGAATTTCGAGATCAAGAACCTTTTGCAGGTAACGGTAATTATAGAGACCAGTTAAGTCATCAGTATAAATGAGTTCGCGGGCGCCCTGAAAGCGGAAGGCATTTTCAAAGCTGAGAGTGGCTTGTTCTGCAAGAAATATCAGATTGTCCACAGGAAATTCGGATAAAAAATCACCGAAATGGGGATTGAGCAGGACGAGTCCGCCTTTGACATTCTTTTCGCTTCTTAAGGGGAAGACGCAAAGGGTCTTGATCTGTTTAGGTCCGCCTGGAAGTCGCAAGGAGGAGAGATCTTCATCTTTGAAAATACGAATCTGCTCGATTTTATGCAAGTCGGGAAGTAACGCTTGTGCCAGCGTCAGGGCTTCTTCAAAATTAACACCTTCGTTGCCATCAACTTTGGAGATGTCTCTACCTGTTGACAGGAAGGCAAAGCCGCGACCTTGACCGATTTCGTTAATGAGGGTCGAGATGCTCAGGGCAAAGAGGCGATCGATATCGATGAGAGAGGCAATACTTTGTCCTCGCTGATAAAGACGAATCTGTTTTTTGAGGAGGAAATTTTCATCCAGCAGGTGCCGTTGATCGATGCAGGTATTGACCTGGTGATAGAGTTGTTCGGGCGAGAAGGGTTTGAGCAAGTATTCCCGCGCCCCCGATTTCAACGCTTCGATAGCGATTCCCAGGGTGCTTTCGGTTGTGATCAAGATGAGATCGGGGGTGGTTGGCAGCTTGCGGGCGTAGTCGAGAAACGGGCGACCGGCAGTGTCGAGGGTTTGCAGATCAGCAATAATGATGTCGACTTTTTGTGAATCAAGATAGATTCGGGCGTCTTCTTCCGAGGGCGCAATCCGGGTCTGATAGGTGGCATCAAGGAAGAGGTTACTATAATGCTGGTGCGCGGACGGGTCGCTGTCGACGATCAAAATAGAAGAAGATGTCATTCCGGCCGGCTCCGCTTCGGGGTTAATAATCCGCTAATCTCTAGCAAAGTAGCGACGCAGTTGTCAATGAAAAAGCCTGATTTCAGCTTTTCTACTGTCCAGTTTTTTTCGTTAGCGCGAAAGCGGAGAGTCCCGTCCTGATCCGTCCGGAAAAGCGGAATTTTTTTACCTTCGAGATAAGTCACGAGGGATGGATGCGGGAAATCGAAGCGATTTTGATAGCCGACTGAAACAAACGCAGTCTGCGGCTGCAGGGATTCAATGAGGGGGGCGGGCAGGGAGTAGCGGCTGCCGTGATGTGGCAACTTGAAGAGAGTCACCGGTCCCGGCGGAGGATTTTCGATCAGGTTTTGTATCCCCTTTTCACCGAGATCGCCGGTTAATAACGCCCCATGGATCTGGTTGCGGACATAAAGGGCCAGTGACCGGTCATTTTCGTCACTCGTTTCTGTCTCTGCTGGACGAAACAGGAAAAGTTGCATGTCATCAACAGTGAAAAGATGCGACCATCCCGGCAAAGCCACTACGAGGGGAATCTGATGGTCGCGGATCACCGGTAGCAAGGGATCATTTGCCGCGAGGGGCGTACCAATGATGAAGGATTGGCAGGGGATGTCGCTCAAGATACCGAGCAGTCCCTTGGCATGGTCGGGGTGGGAGTGGGTGAGGATTACCCCGTCTAGGCGGTGGATACCGAGTCTCCCCAGCGTCGGCGCTACGAGTTGGCGGCCGGTATCGAGCCGGTCGCCATAAAGACCGCCCCCATCGACGAGAAAATGGCTGCTGCCAAGGGAGACCAGGAGAGATTCCCCTTGACCGACGCTGATGGCCGTAACCGTTAATTCGGGTGGGGAACGCAGCCCCCAGAATAGAGAGAGGCCGGCGGTAGTGAGCAAGATTCCGCTGAGGATGAAATTTCTTTTGTGGAGAAAGAGGGTGATGATGACCAGGGAGATGGCCGCAAGGAGGGGCAGTGAGGGGTAAAGTATCCAGCCGGCCAGGCCGGGGGAAGTAATTATCAGCGCAACAATCTTGAGCAGGGCAGCAATAACCGCTTCGCAGCCGACAAGGAGGAGGATGGCAATATCCGGAAAGAAGGGCCAGAGCAGGGAACCGGCTAAAGCCAGGGGGACGCCGACCCAGCTGATCACCGGAATGGCGATGATGTTGGTGATGATGCCGCTCGGGGCGATGAGATGAAAGTGGTAGATGACCAGGGGCAGGGTTGCCAGGGTAGCGGCCATAGAGGAGAAGAAGAGGGCTGCCAGGTATTGCACCGCCTTTGGCCGATCGGCCACAAGGGGTGACCAGATGCGACTGCCGCCGAGGATGCCGGCCAGGGCGGCAAAGGAGAGTTGAAAGGAGGGGGTAAAGAGCAACAGCGGTTGACAAAGAAGGATGGCCAGAGCAGCAAAGCAGAGGATATTCAGCGGTACGGTCTTGCGGCGCAGCAAAAAGAGCGCTGAGCCGACCAGGACCATAAGTAGAGCGCGTTGTGTCGAGACGCCGATACCGGTCCAGAGCAGGTACAGGATCAAAAGCGGGGCAATGAACAGGGGGAGGATGCGGGCCGGGGGAGCAGCGAGCAAGAGACGGGTGGAACGGCAATAAATGGCGAGACCGACAGCGTATAGAGACAGTCCGATCAGCGCGAGATGCAGCCCCGAGATGGCAAAGAGGTGCGAGACGCCGCCGCGGGCAAGGAGATCACGAATCGCGGGGGCCAGACCGCTCTTGTCACCGATCGCCAGGGCTTTGACCAGCGGACTGTAACTTGAGGGGAGTTGTGTTGTGATAAAGCGTGCAGTGGCGGTGCGGCCCCGTTCTATCCAGTTGCGCTGGCCGGGGAGGGCGGGGCGCAGTCGTAAAATCTCTGTACTGTTCGGCACAAAACCGGTGACAAAGATCTCGTTGAGAGCGAGTTGCCGACCGAGATCAAACTCCCCCGGCGTGCCAAAAGGCCGCGGCTTTTTCAGCTTTGTACTGAAACGGATATCGTCGCCGGGATTCCATAAATTCTCGCCGCTTTCGACATAAAGCCGCAACCGCCCCTGCACCTCGCTCTCGTTCCTCTTGGCGATGATCCGCGCACTCTGGACATCGATGGAGTAGCCGCTCAACGCCCGCGTTGTTGTCGACAGAATCCGCCCATCAATAATAACCGCTGCTCCTTCTGCCAAGTTGAGGAGATGATCATTGCCAGGCAGGGGATAGCGATTGAGATCATAAAGGACGATGCCGAGGCAGAGAGTGATGGCGCAGAGCAGGGCAAAGGCGAGCGTTGCTTGCCGACGAAAGAAAAACCACAGGGAGATCAAAGAGAAAGGGACGATCAGGCTGGAAATAGAAAAGGGTGAAGAGTTATCCCCGATCAAGATCCCGGTCACATACGCGACCAGCAGGAGGAAGGACGACACGTGAGAGAATTAATCCCGGCGGTACAGGCAGGCAGGAAGGGTCAAATTTGCGGCGATTAGGGACATTCGATGGGACTCCCGGAAAGAGTAAGTGGCGACGCATGAGTGGATACTTAGCACAACCGCCAAGGAAAAGGGAAGAAAGGCAGTCAGAATCAAAGCTGCTTGCGCCGTCCCTGCTTTACTCTGGCTAAAACCTTGATAAAAGGCTGAGTTGTCCGTTGACATCATCGTTAAAAAATCGTATACAAAGTGCGCTTTTGGCAAAGGCCGGGCCGTTACTTTCAGGCCTTTATTTTGTCTCGAATGTTAACCATGGGCGCTGGCAGTCTTTGTCACGTCATATTTATCACGAAGGAGAGAGTTGATGATCGAAGCGTATCTCAAACATGAAGAAGAGCGGGCCTCGCAAGGGATTCCCGCCCTGCCGCTGACCCCCGAGCAGACGACCGAACTGTGCAAGCTGCTCGTCGCGCCGCCGGCCGGTAAAGAGGCATTTCTCCTCAATCTGCTGAAAGAGCGGATCTCTCCGGGCGTTGATCCGGCCGCTGAAGTCAAGGCGGCGTTTCTTGCCGAGATCATTCAGGGGACAAAAAACTCTCCCCTGGTCTCCAAGGTCGATGCCGTGCGCATTCTCGGCACCATGATGGGGGGCTACAATGTCGCGCCGCTTGTCGCTGCGCTGAGCATTCCCGAACTGGCCGACGAAGCCGCTTGTGCCCTTTCCGGCATGACCTTGGTCTACGACGGTTTTGATCAGGTCGCTGCCCTGGCCAAAACCAATGCTGCCGCTAAAAAGGTCCTCACCTCCTGGGCCAATGCTGAGTGGTTCACTCACAAGGCTGGCGTTCCCGAGCAGATCAAAGTCAAGGTTTTCAAAGTCGAAGGCGAGATCAATACTGATGACTTCTCCCCAGCCGGCGATGCCTGGAGCCGCCCCGACATCCCGCTCCATGCGTTGGCCATGGGCAAGACCCGTTTCCCCGAAGGCCTGGCGACGATCGCCAAGTTCCGCGCTGAGGGTTATCAGGTCGCCTTTGTCGGCGATGTCGTCGGCACCGGTTCTTCCCGCAAGTCGGCCTGCAACAGTGTCCTCTGGGCGATCGGTAACGACATCCCCTGCGTCCCCAACAAGAAGACCGCCGGTGTCATCATCGGCAGTGTCATCGCCCCGATCTTCTTCAACACCGCTCAGGATTCCGGCGCTCTGCCGCTGAAGACTGACGTCAGCAAGATGAATACCGGTGATGTCATCGTTATCGACACCACCAAGGGTGAGATCAAGTCCGAAGCGGGTGAACTCCTCTCCACCTTCGCCATCGCCCCCAACACCCTCGCCGATGAATTCCGCGCCGGCGGCCGTATCCCGTTGATCATCGGTCGCGCTGTCACCGACCGTGCCCGCGCTGCTCTCGGCATGGGTGCCACTGATATCTTTACCCTGCCGGTCAATCCGGTGGCCAAAGCAAATCAGGGCTACTCCCTGGCGCAGAAGATGGTCGGCAAGGCTTGTGGCGTCACCGGCATCCTCCCCGGCACTGCCTGTGAGCCGAAGATGACCACCGTCGGTTCCCAGGACACCACCGGGCCGATGACCGCCGACGAGCTCAAGGAGCTCGCCTGCCTCAAGTTCCTGTCGCCGATGTTCATGCAGTCCTTCTGCCACACCGCTGCTTATCCGAAACCGGCCGACGTCAAGATGCACAAGACCCTGCCGAGCTTCATCATCGAGCGCGGTGGCGTCCCCTTGAAGCCGGGCGACGGCGTCATCCACTCCTGGCTCAACCGTCTCCTCCTCCCCGACACCGTCGGCACCGGCGGCGACTCCCACACCCGTTTCCCCATCGGCATCTCCTTCCCGGCCGGTTCCGGTCTGGTAGCCTTTGCCGGCGCCATGGGCTTCATGCCCCTCGATATGCCCGAGTCGGTCCTGGTTCGCTTTAAAGGGAAACTCAATCCAGGCATCACCCTGCGCGACGTTGTCAATGCCATCCCTTACTGGGCGATCAAACAGGGGAAACTCACTGTTCCCAAGAAGAACAAGATCAACATCTTCAACGGCCGTATCCTCGAAATGGAAGGTCTCCCCGACCTCACTGTCGAGCAGGCTTTTGAACTGACCGACGCCGCTGCCGAGCGCTCTGCTGCGGCCGGTTGCATCCAGCTCTCCAAAGAGTCGGTCGCCACCTATCTGCGTTCCAACGTCGCCTTGATGAAACAGATGATCAAGGACGGCTATCAGGATGCTCAGACCCTGCAGAACCGCATCGATGCGGTCAATGCCTGGCTGGCCAAGCCCGAGCTTCTCGAAGCCGACAAAAATGCCGAGTACGCGGAAGTCATCGAGATCGATCTCGCCGAGATCACCGAGCCGATCCTCGCTTGCCCGAACGATCCGGACGATGTCAAGCTCCTCTCCGATGTCGCCGGTACGCCGATTCAGGATGTCTTCCTCGGCTCCTGCATGACCAACATCGGCCACTTCCGTGCCGCCGCCGAGATCTGGCGTGGTCTCAAGTTCAACCCGGAGGTCCGCACCTGGATCTGTCCGCCGACCCGCATGGATCAGCAGAAGCTTAAGGATGAAGCGTACTTCTCGGTCTACAGTGCCTTCGGCGCCCGCATCGAGATCGCCGGCTGCTCCCTGTGCATGGGCAACCAGGCCCGCGTCCCGGCCGGGGTGAACATGTTCTCCACCTCGACCCGTAACTTCGACGATCGTATCGGCGATGGCGCCAAGGTCTTCCTCGGTTCCGCCGAACTCGGCGCCGTGGCGGCGACCATGGGCAAACTCCCGACTGTTGCCGAATTCATGGCGGTTTACAACGCCAAGGTTGAGCCGAAGAAAGAGATGATCTACAAGTATCTGCAGTTTGATGAAATGCCGGAATACAAGTAAATCGTTTGCGATGGAAAGGCTTGAGGCTGAGAGGCTGATGGCGTAAGATGACCCCCGTCCGGGCTGCCTGGACGGGGGTTCTGTATTTTGAAACAGGGGGGAAGAGTCAATCAGAAGCATTTAAGACAACTCCCACCAAAAAGGATGATTCCCATGGGTTTTTTTAATAAAATCTTCGGCGGCAATGAGACCGTTGCTAATGCTGCTTCGCCCAAGGTGAACGATTTCATCGATGCCTTGGCCCTGCACCTGCGCGGGGATATCGATCCGGCCCTCGCCATCTATTTACAGATCGTCAAAGAATTCCCCAACGATTATCTGTCCCCCTTCTTTACCTCGGCGATTATGGCCGGCCAGGGACAGAGCAGCGAAGCCGCGGCAAATCTGCGCTCGCTCAGCCAGCAGATCGCTGGACAGGGGGGGACGATCTCACAATTAATCTACCAGCGTATTGTCGTGCAGATGGATGAAGCGCCGCATCTGAACGTCCCCGCGGTTGCGGAGATCATCACCACCTTCGGCGATCGCCTCAAAGAAAACCGGTTTATTCAGGAGTGTGCGGTCTGTTTCGAGATTGCTAAAGCGCTGGATCCGGAGAATGCCGACCTTCTCTACAAGTTCGGGGACACCCTGCACGATCTGCGTAACTATGATTATGCCGAGGTAATGCTGCAGGAAGCCCTGAAACACGCGCCGGAGCACTGGGGTGCACTTTACACCTATGGCGTCCTGCTGCAGGATCTCGGCCGTTTTGACGAAGCTATCAGCTGTTATGAAAGAGCCGTAGCGATCGATCCGGATCATGCCAAGTGTCAAAACAACTTTGCTGCTGCTCTGCTGATGTCAAACCGGGGCGATGAAGCTCTTGCCCACTGTAAACGCGCCGTAGAACTCGCACCCGATTTCCCCCTTGCCAGAATCAATCTCGGTCATATCCATTTGCGCCAGGGAGAGTATGAAGCTGCTCGCAGCTGCTATAAAGAAGCGATTGCCCTCGATGAGAAACTTGCTCCGGCCTATTTTGGTCTCGGTTCGGCCGAGAAGGGCTTGGGGAGCGGCAAAGCAAGAGTCGAAGAGCTGTATCGCAAAGCGATTGAGCTCAGCCCTGGGGTTCCGGTTTTCCAGCAAGCGCTGGATAAGTTTTTGGCCGCTGCAGGGGAAGGTTAAAGCGATATGAGAGAGACAAGCAAAGACGCTACAACCCTTGCCTACGACGACAACGGCAGCGGCCAACCGCTCATTTTGATTCACGGCTTTCCCCTCAACCGGACAATGTGGCGGCCGCAGATCGCGGCTTTGATTAAGGCCGGCTACCGGATTATTACTCCCGATCTGCGTGGCTACGGAGAGAGCAGGATGACTTCCGCAACGGTGAATATGAGCAGTTATGCCGATGATATCGTCGCTCTCATGGATCACCTTCGCATCCCGCAGGCGGTGATCGGCGGAATGTCGATGGGCGGTTACGTCCTTTTGAACCTCCTGGAGCGTTACCCCGAACGGGTCAGCGCCGCGATCTTCATCGTCACCAAAGCCGGCGCTGATGATGCGGCGGGGAAGGGCAAGCGCACCGCCCTTGCCACCGCGACCTCTGCAGAGGGGATGAAGCCGGTGCTGGAAGTTTTCCGCAGTCTCCTCTTTGCTCCGGCCACCCTGACTACCAACCCCGAGCTGGTCGCAGAAGTCTCGGGCTGGATCTCGGCCACCGACCCGCGCGGCGCTGCCGCCGGTCTGATCGCCATGCGCGAGCGGAAGGATTATCTCCCCCTCCTCGGGGCCATTCGCCAGCCGGCTCTGGTGATCGGTGCTGAACAGGATCAAGTGATGCCGATCGATCATTCCCGCGCGATCGCCGGCGGGATTGCGGGTGCAAAACTTTCAATTTTGCAGGGCGGCGGGCATCTGGTGAATCTGGAGCAACCGGACGAGTTCAATGCGGTGATAAAGGAGTTTCTGGCGGGGGATAAAACGATTGGGAAAACCGCCCCTTGATGCTATCCTGTTATTCCTTGCAGCTTGTTTTTAATCCTGCTCACCCTACTTTATGGAAGTGCTATGAGAAAAACCTTTAAAACGACCCATCCTAAGATCAAAGTTCCCAGGCTCTTTGAAGCCATCAAGCATGAAGTTAAAAAATATATCCAAAGAGAACGAGGAAAGCCTCTGCCCGCCGGCGTCGATTTTTGGGATTTTGACTGTCGCTACGGTGTTGATGAAGCAAGTAGTGAAGTGATTCATTTATCCGCCATTAATAAGTCCATTTCAGAGGCCGAAGCACAACAGCTCGAATCCTTTTATTTGGAAATTCTCGTCAAACCGGGGTATCGCAGTAAAAAACCGAAGGGTGAGCAAGCAGACCGGGAAGATTAATAGGTAGAGTTGGCAATGAAGTTAGAATCAATCAAAAAGGCCCGTCGGGATTTCCCGGCGGGCCTTTTTGATTGATTTTGTTCAATTCTCAGATTTTTGCAAAATTTTTGAGTAATTCCTGACGGTTGGAAACACCGAGCTTGTCGCAAATGCGTTTCATGTAGGTCTTGATGGACGACTCCGAGATGGCGAGTTCCTGAGCGGCTTCCCGATAGTTTTTCCCGGAAAGAATAATGGTCAGGACATGGATCTCGCGCCCGGAAAGGAGACATTGCACGGCTGCGGGGAGGGGAGGTGAGCCGCCTGACAGCGCGGATGACGAGTCAGAGCGCTGCTGCCGGTGATGACGGAGAAAGAGTGTCAGGGCGGCAATGTTGAGAACGAAACTTCCAGCCATCCCCACCATTGTGGAAGTAGAACTGAGGGCCAAGCTGATAAACTGCCCGGCGGCGATACCGCCACACAACACCGCTAATCCATAAGCAAAGGTCGCCACTGAACGGACACTGGTCAGCAGAAGGGCGAGCAGAAAGAGGTCGATACAGCCCGTTGCGGCTTGCATGAAGAACATACTCAGGTTGATGGTGAGTTCTCCCCCGACTTGAAGTAAGGCAAACGCCGCCATGGCCAGGGTCAGTCCGCCGACTAAGAGCAGATCGTGATCGCGGCGATAAATCGCCACCGCCGCCAAGACTGCCAGCATGTAAAAGGGGAGTTCCAGCCCGTGGACAAATGCGTGGTCGGCATAAGCCGGGTAAAGAAAGGCGTACATGAGGCCGCTGACGATTTGAAAAATAAAGACAAAGAGCAAATAACTTCGCTTCAATGGCGGTCTGGTATCGTCATCCTTCTCGACGGTTGTGACGATCGGCATAGTTAGTAATGGAAAAAATGGCAGGAGTATCGGCCAGATTGGCCAGACAACAGTCGATTGAATGACTGCCAACAGCAGGTTGGCAGCGATCAGGCACCAGGCTGCCGTGCGGGTTGGATGGGGAGAAGCGTGCAGATCAGAGCAGGTTTTGATGGTCAACGGGGCGGCGCTGATGCCGATGATGGCCATGAGGAGTAAAGAAGAATCTCCCGACACTGGCAGCCCCAGGGTCAGCAGGGCTGTCGCTACAGCCCCGATCCGGACGAAGAAACGCAGTCGGCTCGGATTCACCCATCGGCCAATTAGTACCAGCGTTGCTACATGGGTCAAAAGAAACCAGCGACTGCCACCGGCTACACCCCAATTTGTTAATAAGGGACCTTCCATCGGGACGGTAAGGAGCCAGAGGACATAAATGAAAAAGGGGAAAGCAGCAAAGGGGAAACGCATGATGAAAAACCTTGTCGGTGGAAAGGTTGCTCAGTTTATGAAGAGTTTTTTCGATGATAAGAGGCGGATCGCGTAAAGTCTACAAAAAGTCGACTTTACGCGTGGATGAGAATGGCATAATTTCAGAACAAAAAAGCGTAGCATTAGCCTCATCGCGATGACCTGAAATAAGTCTATCCTCCCCGAATCAGCTTACAGCTAAATCTCTTGTCGAGCAGATATAAACAAACTTTTTGAAAGTGGGTGGTGATCATGGCAAATGAATCCCGGACAAAGCAGTTGTGGAATTTTTTGTGGGTACAGGTCGTTGCTGCTTTGCTTGCTGTTGGTTGTGCTTTAGCGACTTCAGGCCCTTTTGCAGGCGGCGATGGTTCTGCCGACGCTCCTTATCAGATCGCGACGGCAGAACAATTGGACGCCGTGCGTAGCCATCTGGACAAGCACTTCATCCTTATCGTCGATATTGACCTCGGTGTCGCCCCCTACAATGCGGGGGAGGGCTGGGAGCCGATCGGAGTCTCAGGTGCGCCGTTCACCGGCAGTCTCGACGGCAAGGGCCACGCAATTGCCAATCTGTTCATCAACCGTCCCGCTCAGGATCACATCGGCCTGTTCGGCGATGCCAGTGGCGCTACCTTTGCCAACCTGAAGCTGCAGGTCGAGGTAACTGGTAATTACAGAGTGGGTGGATTGGTTGGCAATCTTGAACCCGGTTTGATCACGGGCGTCCATGTCACCGGCACGGTCACCGGCACCACCAACGAGGTCGGCGGCCTGGTCGGCCGGATCAAATATGTCGACATTATGTCATCGAGCGCGAACGTCCAGGTGTCGGGAGGAAGTACGACATCCGGCGGCGGGTCTGATCTCGGCGGGCTGGTGGGCAACGTACAGAACGGCTCGTCTATCGCCGATTGCGCGGCCTACGGATCCATCTCCGTTAACAGCGTATCTTCTCTTCTTACCGGCGGACTGCTCGGCACCCTCTGGGAATCGAGCCTCGAGCGATCCTTTGCCACCGGCGATGTCGTCGGCAGGGACAACGTTGGTGGTTTGGTCGGGCATAACGGCAAGAGTTCGATCGCCAATTCCTTTGCAACCGGAAATGTGACCTCCACGGCTAACGGTATCACCAACTACGGCGGGCTGGTCGGCTCTTCCGACAGCGGCTCGACAATCGCCAATTCCTTTGCCACCGGCAATGTCAACGGCATTGCCATGGTCGGCGGCCTGATCGGTCGACAGACAGCGGACAGCAGCGTGACCAACAGCTACGCCACAGGGCACGTGGCCGGTACCACCAGTGACGTTGGCGGGCTGATCGGCATCAATTACGATGGCGGCGTCACCTCCTCCTACTACGACAGCACCACCACCGGCCAGTCCGACACCGGCAAGGGTGAGCCGCACACGACCGTCCAGCTTCGGCAACAATCCACCTTTACCGACTGGGATTTTACCGAGATCTGGAAGATTGTCGAGGGTGGCAATTACCCTTATCTGGGTTGGCAAACCTTTGCCACAGTCGTGCCGATGCTCACCTCCCCTGCTAACGACGGGACGGTTGCCGACCTTCGGCCAACTCTTGCCTGGCTTCCCACTCTGACCCTTGAGGGCCGGGGAGTCGTCGGCTATGAAATTCAACTCAGCACCAGCAGTGCTTTCCCGGCAGATGCTACCGAAAGCTGGATGGTCTGGACCGGCGATCCTTTGTTTACAAATTTCGGCTTTGCGGCGCTGTTGCTGCTTGGTGGGCCCATGCTCTATCGCAACTTCCGCCACAAACTTGCCCTTCTGGCGATGGTTGGTCTTTTGGCCACTGCACTTGTGAGTGGTTGTGGCAATAGCAGCCATTCTAAACTCGTTGTTGAGCAGGATAGCAGTATCGTAACCCACTCTCTGGCGACCGATCTTCTCCCTGCGACCAATTATTTCTGGCGGGTCAAAGCTTTGGATGATCAGGGTCATTGGTCAAGTTGGAGTCCGGTCAGGAGCTTTACGACGCCTGGAGGAGATCGGTAGTTTAAGCTTTAGAACGTTGAAACGCTTTGGCTGGTGAGAATCAGCGCGTTTTAAGCCCTTAGCTTATTTATTTTGGACATCACCCCCAACAGGAGGAATACAAATGTACCTGCGAACGCTTTGGATAATCGGGGTGTTGATCACTCTGCTGATGGCCGGTTGTAGTAGTAACAGCGACTCGAATCACGTGCCGGTAGCCAATGCCGGACTCAACCAGAATATCACTGCCGGCACTATGGTTACGCTTGACGGAAGTAACTCTATCGATGCTGACAGTGATCTCCTGAGCTACGTTTGGAGCTTTGTCAGTCGACCCGACGGCAGTAGCGCTACACTTGCGTCGAGTACAGTTGTCAATCCGACATTTACAGCGGACATTGATGGGGAGTATGTCCTGCAACTGATTGTCAACGATGGTACGCTTGCGAGTACCCCGGACACGGTGACGATCATCGCCACGACCGTCACCCCCGAGTCCCTCATCATTACCGGGGTATGGTCCCAACCCCAACTCCTTGAAACATTAACGACAGCAGTAGTTGCTGAAAGACCTGCTGTTGCCATCGGAGCTGACGGCAGTGCGACGGTGACATGGTTGCAGAACTCAAGCACTATCGGATCTAATTTTTTCTCCCGTGGGAGTGGGTCTTGGGAGCAAGAGGCGGTATTAATGGAGGGGAGTAATCTGTCTGATCCGACCGTAGTCATGGATGCATCGAGTAATTCCATCGTAGCATGGCAATCACAGCTAGAATCACCTGCAATTCTTCGTTATAACTTTCGAAGTGCAGACGGTAACTTGTCCGGTCCTTCCCGACTTGATGAGTATGATTACAGTTGGTGGGGCCCCATTGGTGCGGCGTTTCCACCGAAACTGGCCATGAATAACGCCGGACAGGGGTTTGCTATATGGAATCAAATGACTCCGAGTTCCTATGGCTGGTATCAAAATCTTTGGATTCGTTTATTTAACACAACAACAGCACAATGGACCGGCCCCTTCAATCTGAACTATTCCAATTTGGGGGGACCAGCCGGGGATTATTATTCAAACTCCTTCGAGCCGCAGATCGCCATGAACGCAGCCGGTAGCGCCGTGGTGGTCTGGAAACGTACTACAGGTTTTTATGATTCTGGTTCTCCATATTATGAGCCGCCAGCACTGAAAGCCATGGTTTATGATAACAATGGCCTCACGCCCGCCTGGAAAGCACTGGCCCGGCTTGACAACGAAAGCATTTTACCCGCCAAAGCCAAAACGGTCATCGATGCTCAAGGCAATGTCGTCGTCGTTTGGCTGCAGGAGGTGGGGGCGGTGAACAACCTCTATTATAGTCGCTTGGCAGCCGGCGCAGAGACCTGGAGTGCAGCGGCATCCTTGGAAAACAGCGATACCCAGATCCGTGATTTTGATATGACGGTCGATGGTACCGGCAATGTTTTGGTGGTTTGGGATCAGGAAGTCGATTCCATCCCTCGTTTCTTCTTCAGTCTCTTTGATGTCGACAGCAGTTCCTGGAGCGTACCTGTTTCCGAAATGATCGCCAGTGGCCGTTTGGTTGTTGGGATGGATGAGGATGGCAATGCCGTGGCCGTCTGGCGCATGCCGAAGAGCGGTGGCGGTGATGGTGTCTATGCCAGTCGCTATAACCCCGCTGCGGCCAACGTTTTCTGGAGTTCTCCCGAGCGCCTGGATACGCTTCCTGGAACGACCGGTGACCCGGTTCTCGCCGTCAATGCTGCAGGCAATACATTTGTATCCTGGATTCAGAGCGACGGCACAACGGATAGTGTTTTTGCCAGTTATCTAAAATAAAAACCACAAGACCACTGATCAGCAAATGAAGAGCACCCCGACTAGTTTTGTCGGGGTGCTCTTCATTTATACGGCGTATTAAAAAAGATTGGAAAACACAACTCCATCAGTGAGGTTAACGCCGGCCTCGCTCCTGGTCTCTTTCCTGTCCTCGTTCTTGATTATCCTGTCTTTTTTCCTGCCTTTGCCCTTGCTGCTTTAACTTCTGGTCTTGCGATCTGGCTCTTTGTTGCTCGCGCTGCTGCACAGTTCCTGGCTGTTGCTGTAGTTTTCGTACTGACGATCCCGCCCAGGACGGGGATCGAGGCGATGACTGCGCGCGTCTGTTATCCGGACCGACCTGTTGTCTTTGGCTTCTTTGCGGTGGTTCTTGCACTCTTGCCCGCGGCGCCGGAGCGGGAGTTCTTCGTTCCATCCGTGGTTGAATGCGCTCGCGGATCATTGTGTCCCGGGGTTGGTAGCGGTAAAGCTGCTGATGCAGGTTGTACTGCTGCTCTACCCGTGGATAGCGATCTCCCGAATAGCGCCGTTGATAATCAGGTCGCGGGGCGGGCGGCGGCACAGAGCGTCGATCCCATCGATCCCAGTCGCGGCGCCGTTGCTCCCATTCACCCCCCCAGTGCCGATCCCAGCGCGGTGGCGCATTCGCCGGCCAGCCGTAAAAGTACCTTGGTGGACTCCGGTAGTAACGCACCGGGATGCGGAGGATGAAGACCGGCACAAATTCGGGCTCTACCCGCCACCAGGGACCGTTGTACCAGTCACTCGTGTACCAGTAATCATCCTGATAGACCCAGTACATGCCGTCGTAAAAGAAATAGTTGGCACTGAGCCGTGGCGCATAATAGACCGGATAGCCCGGCACCAGAGCGAGTTCCGGGTACACCGGCAGGTTGATCCCGATGCTGACGTGGGGGAGGCTGATACCGACACTCATCTGGGTGGTAGCGGAAGTCGCAAGGCACAACATAATCCCCAGGATGATGAGTCCGTAGCGTATTTTCTGCATGTTGTCCTCCATAGTGACAAGCTGGGCCGGCCATGCGACGACCAGCATTTTTTGAATTGTAGCAGTCACATCGATGGACGCAACCGATCCGGATGGAAAATATAGGAAGCGGATGTCTCAGCGGAGCGGAAATCGGGACGAGTAATCACTGAACTGGCGCAAGGCTGCTTCTTCCAGGCGGATGCGCTGGCGCAACAGGAGGAGGTTGATGGGGAAACAGAGGAGAAAGGTCAGGGGGGTACGAAACAAGAGGGGGAGGAGGAGGAATTCCAGGGTGACGATCAGGTAGTTGGGGTGGCGCAGCCAGCGATAGGGGCCACGTCTTTGCACCGGGGCGTCAGGGACGAGGAGAATGCGGGTGTTCCATTGCTCACCGAGGGCAGTGATGCACCAGTAGCGCCCCCCTTGCAGAAGGAGCAGCAGACCAAGGGTGCCGAAAGTCAATGCATCGAGGGGGACGTCCCAAGGGTAGGACTCCAGGGCGAGAGACAGGAGAAAGACGGCGTGGAGGGCGACGATGGGCGGAAAGGTCTCTGGATAAAACTCCCGACCGCCGCGGGCTAACAGGGCGCGGGTGTGGCGATGGGCAAGGACGAGTTCGAAGAGGCGCTCGCTCAGCAGTAACAGGAAGATCCAGCCGAGCGCCATCTACTCCACCTGCAACAGTAGCAGTTCGGCAGAGAAGCCGGGGCCGAAGGCGGAGAGCAGTCCGTAACCCGGCGTTTGGTGCGGGGTACTCGCCAACCAGGCTTCCAATACCAGCAGCACAGAGACCGAAGAGACGTTACCGTGATCCCGCAACGCGGCTTCGGTCAGCGTCAACTCATCACCGTGCAGTTCCAGCACGTCGCGGTAGACATCGATGATCCGTGCACCGCCTGGATGGGTGATGTAGTGCCGTACCTCACCGAGGTGGACGCCGTGCGCGGCAAGAAAATCATCGACCAGCGGTCGCAGCTCCTGCCGGATCAGTAGTGGCAGTCGGGGTGAGAGGACCAGCTGCATCTCTTGGCCGATAAAATTCCATCCCATAATTTGATAACTGTCGGGAAAGAGCTGTGAGCGGGTCGCCAGAACCCGCGGACCCGCCTCTCTGGTGCTGTCTCCGGCGATTAACGCGGCAGCGGCACCGTCGGCGAAGAGGGCGGTGCCGACCAGATTTGTCTTGCTGACATCCGCGGCCATAAAGGTGAGGCTGCAACATTCGAGGGCGACCAGCAGGACACGGTGCTCCGGGTAGGCGCGACAATGGTCCACGGCTCGTGCCAGACCGGCCGCACCGCCGGCGCACCCCAGTCCCCAGAGGGGGAGGCGAGTGGTGTTCGGCTGTAGCCCCAGGCGGTTGATGAGGTGGGCGTCGAGGGTCGGGGTGGCATGGCCGGTCGAGGAGACGACAATGATCTGGTTTATCTCTTCCGGCTTACAGCCGGCCTTTTCCAGACAGCGCCCGGCAGCCTGGACCATGAGTTCGAGCCCCTGTTCCTGATAGATGCGAGTTCTTTCCGCTGGCGAGTGCGGTGCTAAATACCAGTGAAGGGGCATCATGAACTGGCGGGTATCGATACGGGCGTTATCAAAGATAGAAAGTAGTTTTTCCAGATCCTCGACCTGATTGGCAAAGATCCCCCGGACCAAATCCCGGACAACGGATTGCGGAGCAATATACGGGGGCAAGGCGTGGCTGGCAGCGATTATTTTCGGCATGATCGGGAGTCCGATCCTTGGTTGCAGGACCTTAGTGTTACAATTTCATCGGATTAGGACGGATGATGCGGGATCGCTTCCAACGTCGTCTTTAATTCCGCGGTCGCCTTTTCGAGTTCGGCAATGAGCGTTTCTAATTCCTGCAATTCGCTGTCAACGCTCATCGTTCGGGCGAATTCCTTGATCGCCCCGATCTTGAGCGCGATCAGATCATTCAGGCGCGTTGTTTCGATGTGGGACATAGTCGTCATCTCCCTTGAGTGTAACGGAGTTCAGTTCGTAATTGATGCAGCGGAACGGTCGTGTAAAGAGGATACCGCTGCTCAACGATTTTTCAAGGACCAGGCAAATCAGATTTGTCGGGGGCGCGGGGAGATTTTCTTTGCGGCTGTATTGGAACCAGGGATGAGCGGTGAGTTACTGAAATAGTAGGTCATCGCCCGACGCGCGTAGTCGCTAGCGCGGATACCGATAAATTTCTCGTGCCCGACCATAACCGCCACCACCAGCTCCTTTTGGCCGTAGCGCTCTCTGGCAAAACCGACAAACCAGTCGTAGCGGACATCGTGGGTGGCGTTATCAAGCGATCCGGTCTTGCCGCCGATCTGCAGGGGCGCCAGGATTTTGTCGGTCTGGTGCTTGCGGAAGGCTTTGCGGGCAGTACCTGAGGTGATGGTCGTCTCCATCATTTCCCCCAGCGCAGTGGCAGCGCGGGCGGACATGATCTGTCGTGATGCCTCCCTCTCCGGACGGAGGTAAAGGGAGTTTCCCTGGTCATCGACAATGCTCTCAACGATGCTCGGTGTTATCATCCGTCCGCCATTGAGGATCGCTGTGGCCATCGCTGCCCCGTGCAAGGGGGAGAGGGTGGTTCCGAGGTTGAAGCCGCTGGCGACTTCGGCCCAGTTGTACGGTTTGTCGCTGATCTCAAACTGGCTGGGGGGGACGGAGACTTCGAAATCGAGGGTCTGGTTGAAGCCGAAGTTGCTGGCGGCTTCCTCCAGCAGCGGCTTGCGCAGCCGCAGTTCACCGAGTTTGCCAAAGACCGGATTAATCGAGTCGGCAAAGGCTTCGCGTAGCGGGATCGTTGTCGTATAGCGATCGACCTTGTCGGTCAGTTGCCGCTTGTACAGAGTGTGCTTGGAGCCGTTGTAATGCATCGGTGATTCGGCGGAATAGCCGTAGTGGTCCATGGCTGTTGCTGCGGTGACGATTTTGAAGATGCTGGCGGCCGGGAATTGACTGCGCAGGCAGGGGTTGCCAAAGGTATCGATGCGGTCGAAACCGGCCAGGGCCAGCACCCGGCCGCTCTCCCCCTCCATGACGACAATGCCGACATGGCGTGAGTTGACGCGATCGATGGTGTCGAGGAGGTAGTTCTGCAGGCCGGGATCGAGGGTGGTCTCGATATGCAGAGTGCTGCCACCCGTCGACAGGGAGAGATCTTTTCTGGTCAGGTGGCTGAAAGTCTGTTCGTCGAGGAGTCCCCGGATCTCTTCCTTGTTGAGGCGGACGACAGTCGGTGCCAAAACTTTTTCTACAACCGGGTGGAGATCCTGCGCGGTGCTGCGAATCATGCTGGAAAGGCCAAAGACAGCGATCAGTGTGAGGAGGCCGACGACGATGATACGCAGAGGAAGGCGCCGTTGCGGACGCGGTTCTCTGGCATATTTTTTGGTCATGCCGCGCTGGTAGTCCCGCCAGTTGCTGTGCTTGTGCTGGTGGTGACGGTGTGTAGGCGGTTTTTTTGAAAAGGGCATGAGAAAACCTGGAGGAGATTGATAGTGTCAGATAAAAGCAACTTTTTTCAGCTAAGTGATACGGCATCCGGCGGCGCCTGTCAAATATTGAAAGCTGTTTTCAGGTAAAAATTCTTTGGGGATGTGTCATCTCAGAAATTTGCCGCCAGCTGTTCAAACTCCGCCGGGGGGAGCGGTGCACTGATCACGTATCCCTGAAGGTGATCGCAGCCGCATTGCTGGATCGCTGTCCATTGTTCCTTTGTCTCTACCCCGTTGGCCACGACTTCGATTTTTAGATTGTGGGACATGGCAATAACGGCATTGACCACTGCCAGGTCGTCGGGTTGAGTTAACATGTTATTTATAAAACTTTTATCGATCTTAAGGCGGTGCGTCGGTAACTTTTTAATCCAGTGCAGAGATGATGAGCCGCAGCCGAAGTTATCGATGGCGATGGTCACGCCCATATCAGCGAGAGAGCGCATGCTGCGTAGTGAAAAGTCGGTATCCGCCATGATCGTCTGTTCGGTCAGATCAAACTCCAGTTGCTGCGGTTTCAAACCTGTCTCATTCAGGATCATGGCCGTCCTTTCGACGAAATTCGCCTGATGGAACTGACGACTCGAGAGATTCACTGAGATACTGAGGGGGTAGCCTTTTTCATTCCAGATTCGCGTCTGATGGCAGGCATTACGGAGAACCCACTCGCCGATGGGGATGATAGTGCCGCTTTCCTCGGCAGTGGCAAGGAATTGAGCCGGGGCCAGCAGCCCCTGTTCCGGATGCCGCCAGCGCAGAAGGGCTTCTGCGCCGATAATAACCCGCTTATTACTACAGACCAAAGGCTGGAAGAGGAGTTCCAGTTCTTCCTTGTCGACGGCTTGACGCAGGAACCTCTCCATCTTCTGGCGCTTCATGGTCCGGGCGTTTATCTCGGCATTATAAAACTGATAAGCGTTTTTGCCGGAGCCCTTGGCGTCATACATGGCGACATCTGCTTTTTTTATCAATTCTTCACTGTGCCCGCCATCGTCCGGAAACATGCAGACGCCGATACTGGTGGAGGTGTCGACGGCAACGTTATCCAGCATGAACGGTCTTTCGAAGACGCCCAGAATCTTTTGCAGCACAATCCCCACATCATCACTATGGCTGAGATCCGGCATCAGCACAGTGAACTCATCCCCGCCGAGGCGGGCAACGGTATCAGATTCGCGGATGCAGGCTCTGAGTCTATGGGCCACTTCCTGCAAAAGGAGATCACCGCAACTGTGTCCCATGGTGTCGTTGATCTGTTTAAAGCCATTGAGGTCGAGAAAGAGCAGGGCCAGCCTGGTATCGTTACGCCGCGCCAGGGCCAGTTCCCGTTCCAGAAAATCCATAAAGAGCTGCCGGTTTGGCAAATCGGTGAGAGTGTCGTGATAGGCCTGGTGCTGAATGATCTTTTCCAGCTGTCGACGCTCGGTAACATCGCGGGCAATGACTGAATTACCGAGTATTTTCCCATTCGCGCCGAGTATTGGTGAGGTGGTCAGCGAGACATAGATCTGGCTGCCATCCTTTCTCAGTCGCGTCGTTTCAAAATGACGGAGTTCTTCCCCTTGCAAAATTGCACGCAGTATATGGGGTCTTTCACCGTAACGTTCTGGCGGCATGATGGTGAAGATCGGACGTCCGATGATTTCCTTGGCAGTATAACCGAAAATTTTCTCCGCCCCCCGGTTCCAACTGGTAATGGAATCGTTGAGAGATACGCTGAAAATAGCATCATTTGAAGACTCAACTATTTGCGCCAGTCGGGCGCGTTCTTCGTCCAGTTGCCGATGTTCGGTGACATCATGAGCTGTACCGATGACCGACAGCACTTTGCCGTCGTTATCAAGATTCACTTCTCCCTGGCCGTGGATGGTGCGGATGGAACCATCCGGACGAACGATCCGGCAATCGTGACTGACAAGAGGTTGGCTTTTCCTTAAAGCTCTTTGTATAACCTTCTTTACAACTTCCCGATCTTCCGGGTGAACCCGCTCCATAAATCCTTTGTAGGATGCCGGGGTTGACAGCGGTTCCAGCCCTAATATCCGATAAAGTTCATCCGACCAGTACGTTTTTCCACTGACAAAATCCCATTCCCAGCTACCGAGATGCGTTATTTTTTGTGCTCTAGCGAGTTGTTGTTCGCGTTTGCGGATCTGCTCTTCCTGCTCGCTGATCAAGCGCTTTTGTTTAACGTCTTGCAGAGCTTTATCGATGGCGGCAAAGAGGTCCAGATTTTTAACCGGCTTCATTACATAATGACGGATACCGACCTCGATGGCATTGACGAGGAAATAAGGATTATTTTGTGCCGATATTGCAATAATGACAGCCTCTGCATCAATACTCTTGATCTCCCGGGTCATCTGCAGACCATCCATGACCGGCATACTCAAGTCGGTTAAGACGATATCCGGGCGTTGTTCCCTGAACAGCTCAACTCCCTGGGCGCCATTCTCTGCGACAAACAGTTTTAGGTGGGGATAGTTAACAGCTATAATTTTATTCAGCAAGCTGCGGGTTCCAGCATCGTCTTCCACATAAAGGAGCTTGTAACTGCGCACAACGCTCTTTATTAAAGGTTGCAGATTATAATGTCGACCACGGTGGGTGTTTCTCTTCGGCCGATGGTGTGCGACTCGTCCCTCTTTTTTAACAGTAAACATCGTCTCACTCCGGCCGGCGATAGAAATGGTTGCCAACGCACAAAGATATTTGTGATCTGACTTTACTTCTAACGAGAAGAAATTCTATCACCCGAATGATTATTTGTTGCCGCTGAATGGTTCGATACTATTAGGTGAAAAGTTGTTTAGAAAAAATCGATAAAATTGAACGAAATCGCCAGCCCCGAGATCGATGATGACGCGGTTTTTTTTTGACAAATTACTTTATTCTGCGGCCCCTATCCTCAGGCGACTATTGGAGAATCGTCATGGAGTCGATTAACGACGAGGTTAACTTCCTGTTGTCGTGGTGGGGCTGGCCCGACTTAACCGACGGCAAACGCACAGGCAAAATCATACTAAAGTTTAGATAAGACTTTAAAACTTTCCTCTTGTACTTCTACCTTTCCTGTCTCATCCCTTCTGTTGAAAGATATGGTCTTAGGACCCATTGCACCTTCCTTTTTCTAAACTATAGATAAGAAAGATGGAAAAAACGTCAAGTTGCCAAGAACAACCGTACCTGTGTCCAGCACACCGTAGGCCTTTCTCACTGACGCCATCATCGTCCAACGTTACAGCGTGGTGGAGAGCCGTTTGCAGCGGGTCATGGCGGTGGTCAAAGTGCGTGGCAGCACCCATAGCAACGAGATCAGGCGCTACGTCATTACTGCGGACGGTATTGTCATCGGTGACCAGGTGCTCGAGTACAAAGGGATCCTCGGCGGGCAACCGAGCCTGAAGAAAAACGACCGACAGGGCTAAGCGAGGCAAGCCATGATCAACAAAAAGAAGACCACGCAGAGAAAAAAGGCGAACAAACCGCCGCTGGCGACCAAAGAGCATGTGCCATCTCCGGCTCCGGCAACCGCTAAGAATCTCGCCAAACGCGAGACCGAAGTCATTGCCGACGAAGAAGCTGTCCTTGGTCGTGAAGAGGAAATCGACCTGCGGGAAGAGGTCGTCGACAAGCGTGAGAAGGTCCTGCGCACCGAAAAGAAGACTTCGAAGGCGAGGATTGCGCTGAGTGAACAGCTGCGCGATGCCAATGAACAGCTCATTCTTGCTACGATCCACGCACAGATCATGACCGAGGCGGCAGAACAGACCGTTGCCATCATGACCCATATGGCCGAGCACGACTTTCTTACCGGTTTGCCGAACCGGGCGCTGCTCACCGACCGTTTGTCGCAAGCGATGGCGCTCGCGCACCGCCACGGTAAAAAGGTCGCTCTGATGTATCTGGATATCGACAACTTCAAGCATATCAATGATTCCCTCGGGCATGCGATCGGCGATCTGCTGCTGCAGTCAGTGGCACATCGGCTGCTCACCTGCGTCCGTTTCTCGGATACCGTCTGCCGTCAGGGGGGCGATGAATTTGTCATCATGCTGCCCGAAGCCGAGGATGTACTGGATGCTGCCCACGCCGCCAAAAAGTTGATCGAGGCCGTCGCCAAACCCCACCTCGTCGTGGACCACCAGCTCCACGTCACTCTGAGCATTGGCATCAGCTTTTATCCCGACGACGGCAAGGACGTGGAAACGGTCCTTAGAAACGCCGATATTGCCATGTATCAAGCCAAGAAAAGCGGGCGTAACAACTACAAGTTGTTCACTCCAGAGATGAATGTCCAGGCGGTCGCGCGGCAGAGTATCGAACAGGCGCTGCATCGCGCGCTGAAGGAGAGCGAGTTCGTGTTGCATTATCAGCCGAAGGTCAATCTCGAGACCGGCGCAATTACCGGTGCCGAGGCCCTTATTCGCTGGCAGCGTACCGCTCATCGCCTCGTCGCCCCGACGCAGTTTGTGAGTATTGCCGAAGAGTGCGGCCTGATTCAGTCGATCGGCAGGTGGGTGCTGCGCGAAGCCTGCCGTCAAGCTCAGGTCTGGTTGCAAGCCGGCCTTGACCTTGGGCAGATCGCAGTCAATGTCTCTCCGGTCGAGTTCCATGGAAAGGATTTTCTCGCCGGAATCCGAAAAATCCTCGACGATACCGGCCTCGACCCGCATCGTCTTGAATTGGAGTTAACTGAAAGCGGCATGATGCAGGACATGGAACAGACAACGGCAATCCTGCATGCACTGAAGGAACTCGGCGTACAGATAGCCGTCGATGACTTTGGTACCGGTTATTCGAGTCTGAGCTATCTGCACCGCTTCCCCATCGATACGCTCAAGATCGATCAATCGTTCGTGCAGGACCGCGACGGTGAACCCATTGTCAGTGCCGTTATCGCCATGGGGACAAGCCTCAAACAGCGGATTGTTGCTGAGGGGATTGAAACGAAAAAACAGCTCACTTTTCTGCAATCCCAACACTGTGCCGAGGGTCAAGGTTTTTACTTCGGCCGACCTGTGGCTGCCGAAGAATTCGCCACCATGCTGGGCGGTCAACATTAGTTGGCTAGTCAGCGCTATGCAATTTAACGTTCATAACAGAAAGGAGAACATCATGAAATCGAGCATGAAGGACAAGGCAGAAGGGACGTTGCACGAATTGAAGGGAAAGGTTAAGGAGGTCGCCGGGAAGATCACCGATAATCCAAAGTTGCAAGCCGAAGGCACCGGTGAAAAACTTGCGGGTAAAGTGCAAAAAAAGGTCGGTGATGTCAAGAAGGCTGTGGGGAAGTAGTCCGCGCGGCGACTCCTTATGAACAACGTCACTGGCCAGACCTTCACCTCCGATTTCGATCTGCGGCAATCCGGCACTTACTGGTATCACAGCCATACCATGCTTCAGGAACCGCGGGGTATGTATGGATCGCTGGTCATCGCGCCGCAAGTTAAGGGCAGGTTTGACCGGCTCCGTGATCATGTCGTGGTGTTGTCCGACTGTGAGAGCTCGGTATTGCATTCCCACAAACCCGTCAGCGAAATTCGCCTCACCCTCGATGGCGATATGGAGCGCTACGTCTGGTTTGTGAATAACAAACCTCTCTTTGAAACCGATCATATTGGAATTAAACGCGATGAAATTGTACGCTTCATCATGATCAAGCACACCGTCGATGTCCCCCCGATGACGACCACCGTCATCGAGTTTGTGGCGGAAGAGCTCGGCGACTGGTTTTTTCACTGCCACCTAAGTGGTTTGCGTTCACTCCGAAAAGCACGAAGGCATTTTTAGGATGTGCTATCTGTTGCCCCTCAATATCGGGTCGCGAGTGAGGGTGGACACAGCCGGAGAATTTCAGTTCACGGTTGATAAGCACATGGAACTTACGCCGCGACTGGAGATATTTACAGAAGCTGAATATGGCACCGGAGAAAAGTGGGAATCCCGGGCGGGGGGCAACTATCTGCTGGCCAAGAATTTTTCTCTGGTCGGCCAGTGGCATTCCCGCTTCGGCTGGGGAGGCGGTCTGCGTTGGCAGTTTTGAAGGATCGCTGGCGGGCCGGTCGTAGCGCAACCAAAGAACGCCAACTAGGGAAAAAAGCCGCCAACCCGGATGACGATGGGTTGGCGGCTTTTTTCTGCTCTTTTAAGTCGTATCTAAAAGTTTATGTTCATCCTTTTTTATGACAACCGGTGCATTGGGTGGGACCGGAACCTTGCTGCTGATGACATCCCTTGCAGAGTAGATGCGCCTTGTCCTTTCCCAGGACGATCTTGGCCGGCGCTTCGGTGGAGTGACAACTGTTACAAGCATTGTTCGCGGCATGCTGCTGGTGATTAAAGGACACATTGCCATTGGTGGCTTTATAGATCACAGTCGGGGGGGCGGTCGAAGGAGTTGCTGCTGGTTTCACGGCCGGAGTTTCGGGCACGGGGGCCACCGGAGTTGGTTGTACGGTCGTGGCCGGTGCGACCTTTTCTGTCTCGATTGGAACCACCTTCACAGGTGCGGGCGGAGCCGGGATGATTGTGGCGGCGGGGGGAGAAGTTGTGTCCGCAACGACCGGAGGCGGCTCCACCCGGGCGGCCGGTTCCTGCTGAGCGGCGACGACTGGCTCCGGTTTCGGTGCTGGCGGCGCTGTTCCCTGTTGCTTGCAGCCTCCTGCAAACAGAATGACGGTGACGAGAGCGGACAGCCAAATGGTGTGGTTCATTGTTGTTCTCCTTAGTGGAAATGTTGGATAGTTGCTCAGGCTTCAGAGTGTAGCAGCGCAACTCTAAATGTCCAGAAAGGTTGGACCTGATAGTTTTTCAAGGCTTAGTAGTTCATCTTTTTGGCCTGGCCGGGAGGAAGATTGCCGCGGTGATGGCCATCGACAATGATGCAGCCAGCCAGATTTGAAAAAAGAAATGCCGTGAGTGCAAAAAACATAAGTGAACGGATCATGATAAATCTCCTGATGTATAGTGAAGCGTTAAGGGTAGAGCTTGACTTGGAGCGGCGAAAATTCGAGGGGAGGCGTCGATCTTTATGTTTACCTTTCCGATAGTTCGGTTGTGATGATCGGGCGCTGTTGTATCAGAAATAACTCCTTGCACCGAGAAAACGTTCGCTATAGTAAGGATGGTGTAGCGATTCAATCTGGACGTTCTCGCCGGTGCGCGGTGCGTGGATGAAACGGTTTTCGCCGATGTAAAGGCCGACGTGGGACACGATCCCTTTTTTGCGGGTGGCAAAGAAGACAAGATCGCCAAGGCGTAATTCCTCTTTGCTGATGGCTTGACCGGCACTGTATTGCTGTTGTGAAACGCGAGGGAGATTCAGCCCGTTCAGGCGATAACTGACCATGGTCAATCCGCTGCAGTCGAATCCATCTTCGTCAGTCGTCCCCCCCCATCGATAAGGTATGCCGAGATAGCGCAGAGCGGTTTGGACGAGTTCGTTACGCAAATCACCGCTGTGAGTCTGGTCGATGTGGGCAATAGCATACTCTTGCGGGGCGACAATGTAAAAATCGGCAATCACTCCCTGTTCTTTGAGTCTGAGGGCTTGCGTCTGTGCCTCTTGCCACTCTCTGAAATTACCGAATCTGACCTTGTAAAGACCGGAGTCGTGGCGAAAATAGAAAGATTCCATCCCACGGCGGTCGAGGTCACTATCGAGGCGCACGGCGTTATCAAGATTAGCAAAGGCTCCGACCTGAATAGTATAGCCGAGGCGGGGCAGGGACGAGGCGATAATGGCGTTAAGCAGTTCGGCGATGGGATCAGGGGGATCAGTAGCGTTGACCGCCGGTGCCGACAGCGGCAATACCAGCAGGACCATGAACGGGAGTATGAGCGCGCAACGACGAAAGAACGGGTGCATGAGCCATCCTGACTTTTTTTGCTGTTACAAAGTAAATTTGTTATATTCGGCTGTAAATATGGAATGACGGAGTATTATTCCATCCCGCCTTCCTTTATTCAAGAGATCAATCCTGCCTCTGCATGAAAACATTTCTGAGAGAATTAACTATGCCCTCAACAACCGAACTTCTGGAACGCCTCAACTCACAGCGCGGCACTGAAATCCACGTCGGGCCGTGGCTGACCATCACTCAGGAGCGGATTGACGCTTTTGCCGAGGTGACCGGTGATGTGCAGTGGATTCATACCGATGTGGAGCGGGCCCGGCGCGAATCCCCCTACGGGACAACCGTTGCACACGGTTATCTCACCCTGTCATTGCTTCCCTGCCTTACCGAGAGTAACCATCCTGATTTCTTTGCCAGCAACTATCCGGGGATGCGCTATCGCGTTAATTATGGGCTCAATCGCGTCCGTTTCCCGGCGCCGGTCAAAGCCGGGGCCCGCATCCGCGCCCGCTCGACCCTCCTCGATTTCGAAGCGTTGCCCAAGTGCGTACAGATAATCTATCTGTTGACCATCGAGATTGAAGGGGAAGTGAAACCGGCCTGCATTGCCGAGTCGGTCGTCCGCGTCTATCCTTGAGATTTTCAGCTTTTTCTTTACAAATCCCCCTCGTCTCGTATAAATTATGCGGTCGCATCAAGGCGCTGTTCTGTGCAGCGTCATCGTCGCTGCTTCGCAAAGGGAGTTCATGGATACCACGCTGATTCGCAACTTTTCGATTATTGCTCATATTGATCACGGTAAATCGACCCTCGCCGACCGACTTCTGGAAGCGACGGGTGCGTTGCAGTCCCGCGAGATGTCAAATCAGTTCCTTGACAAGATGGATCTGGAACGGGAACGCGGGATCACCATCAAGGCCCAGGCGGTTCGCCTTAACTACACAGCTGACGACGGCAAGACCTATATTCTCAACCTCATCGATACGCCGGGGCATGTTGACTTTACCTATGAGGTCAGTCGTTCCCTGTCAGCTTGTGAAGGGGCATTGTTAGTCGTCGATGCTTCGCAGGGGGTGGAAGCCCAGACCCTCGCCAACGTTTATCTCGCCATTGATCAGAACCTTGAAGTCTTTCCGGTCCTCAACAAGATCGACCTGCCGGCGGCCGATCCGGCGCGGGTCAAGACGGAGATCGAAGAGATTATCGGTCTCGATACCTCCGATGCGGTGGAAGCGAGCGCCAAGGCAGGGATCGGCATCCACGAGATTCTCGAAGCAATCGTCAAGAAAGTCCCGCCGCCGCAGGGAGATGTTACGGCACCGCTGAAAGTCTTGATCTTCGATTCCTGGTACGATGCTTATCAGGGGGTCATCATTCTCGTCCGCGTCATTCATGGCACGGTTCGCAAGGGTGAGAAGATCTTCCTGATGGCGAGTCGCAAGAGCCATGAAGTTTTGAAGGTTGGCGTCTTCACCCCGCATATGACTGAGGTCGATGAGCTCGGCCCCGGTGAAGTCGGCTTCCTGATCGCCGGCATCAAGGTTGTCTCCGATGCCAAGGTCGGCGACACCTTGACCCACTTCCATCGCCAGACCCCGGAAGCCTTCCCCGGTTTCAAAGTGGTCAATCCGATGGTCTTCTCCGGCCTCTATCCGATCGATAGCACCGAATACGATCTGCTGCGGGATGCCCTGGAGAAGCTGCGCTTGAACGATGCTTCCTTCTCCTTTGAGCCGGAGAACTCCATGGCTCTCGGTTTCGGCTTCCGCTGCGGTTTTCTCGGTCTTCTCCACCTCGAAATTATTCAGGAGCGCCTGGAGCGGGAATTCGGGGTCGATCTGATCACGACCGCACCGACCGTCCCTTTTCGGGTCACCACCACTAAAGGGGAAGTCATCACCGTCGAGAGTGCCAACAAGCTCCCGGAGCTTCAGTATATCGATTACATCGAAGAACCGTTTATCCTTGCCTCGATCCATGTGCCGAATGAATTTGTCGGCGCCGTCCTCGCCCTCTGTGAAGAGAAGCGCGGGGTGCAGCGGGAGATTCGTTATCTCACCGCGACCCGGATCATGATTATCTATGAACTCCCCCTCAATGAGATCGTTCTCGATTTTTATGACCGGCTCAAATCGATCAGTCGTGGCTATGCCTCCCTTGATTACGAACACCTCGATTATCGCCGCAGTGATTTGATCCGACTGAACGTCCTGATCAACGGCGATGCCGTTGATGCCCTCTCTCTCATTGTTCATCGCGACAAGGCGCAGTTTCGCGGTCGCGATCTGGTAGCCAAGATGCGGGAATTCATCCCCCGCCAGCAGTTTGAGGTCGCCATTCAAGCGGCGATCGGTACCAAGATCATTGCCCGTGAAACCGTCAAGGCATTGCGTAAGGACGTCACCGCCAAGTGCTATGGTGGCGATATCAGCCGTAAACGGAAGCTGCTCGAAAAGCAGAAAGAAGGGAAGAAGCGGATGAAGCAGGTCGGCAATGTCGAACTGCCGCAGGAAGCCTTTCTGGCTATTCTTAAAGTGAAAGAGTGAGATGATGAGTGCTGCAGAAGAGAAGCAAGTTGAAGCTGCGCCGGAAGCTCCGGTGCTTGCGCCTAAACCGCACAGAACAAAGACCAGGGAGTGGACGGAGTCGATCGTTGTTGCCCTGGTTCTGGCTCTGATTATTCGCACTTTTGTGATCCAGGCCTTCAAGATTCCTTCCGGGTCGATGGAGGATACCTTGCTGATCGGCGACCATCTCCTCGTCAGCAAATTCGTTTATGGCATGCAGATTCCCTTTACGGAGAAACGGATTTTGCGCTTCAAAGATCCGCAGCAAGGGGATGTAATCGTCTTTGAATTCCCCGAGGATCGGGATAAAAGTTACTTCGCAAAGCGGGATTTTATCAAACGAGTCGTCGGTGTCCCGGGAGATGTGGTCGAAGTTCGGGATAAACAGGTCTATGTCAACGGTCTGAAGTACGAATTGCCCCAGGCCATTCATAAAGAAGCCGATACCATGCCGGCAAAATCTGGCCCGCGTGACTTCATGAAACCGGTCACTGTCCCCGCTGATTCTTACTTTGTCATGGGTGACAATCGCGACCGCTCCTATGACAGTCGCTTCTGGGGCTTTGTCACGGAGCCGGAGATCAAGGGGAAAGCCTTTATTAAATATTGGTCCTGGGATTCAGAGCGCCATTTGCCGCGGTTTAGTCGTATTGGTAAACTGATTCATTAGCCCGTAATGCCCCGGCAAAAATCGATCATAACTAAAATTCTTCCGTTGACTTTCTGCCACTGCTCTTGGTAGGATTCGCGAAATTTTGAACAGCAGTTTCTGTCCCTTTTAAGTCGATCCTGTGAGGTTGACAAAGGTACTCATGAACACAAAAACTTTAGTCATTTTGAGAATACCTTTCTACTCAAGCAGTGGAGAGGTATTTTTTTTGTCCCAACCCCGATCAAAGAGGTGATTGAATGTCGCAAGATACGGTAATTCTTGATCAGGCTGGAATCGCCCGGGCGTTGACCCGGATTGCGCACGAAATTCTGGAAAAGAACAAGGGGACTGAGGATCTGGTCCTGGTCGGGATCCGCAGTGGCGGGGATCATCTGGCACGACTGTTGCGCGACCGGATTGCCGAGATTGAAGGGGTGGAGATCCCTCTTGGGACGGTCGACATTACCATGTATCGCGACGATATCAGCTCGCGCGGTACCCTGCCGGTCGGTAAAACAGAGATTCCCTTTGCTCTCGATGGTAAGAAGATCATCCTCGTCGACGAAGTCATCTTTACCGGGCGGACGATTCGCGCTGCTCTCGACGCCCTCATCGATATCGGTCGTCCCGACTGTATCCAGTTGGCGGTATTGATCGATCGCGGCCACCGGGAGTTGCCGATCCGTCCGGACTTTGTCGGACGCAATGTGCCGACCGCCCGCGATGAAGATATCTGTGTCTTTTTCGATCATGCGCAACCGATTGAAGTGCGCCTGGTTAAATCCTAACCTTACTTTCAGGAGAAGAGCGATGTCATTTCGGCACAAGCACATCATTGCCCTGCGTGATCTCAGTAAGGACGATATCGAGCAACTACTCAATACCGCCGAAAGTATGCGTGAGATCAACAGCCGTGAGATTAAAAAAGTCCCGACCCTGCGCGGCAAGACGATTATCAACCTTTTTTACGAATCATCGACCCGCACCCGCACCTCCTTTGAAATTGCCGGCAAGCGCCTCTCCGCCGATACGGTCAATATAACTTCGTCGAGCAGTTCGGCGACCAAGGGCGAGACGCTTGCCGACACCGCCCTGAATCTCCTGGCGATGAAGCCCGATATCATCGTCATGCGTCATGCCGTCTCGGGGAGTCATTATTTCCTTGCCGAGAAGGTCAATTGTTCGATTATCAATGCCGGCGATGGTGCCCACGAGCATCCTTCCCAGGGTCTTCTCGACATGTTGACGATCAAGGATAAATTCGGCCGTCTTGACGGGCTCAAGGTGGCGATTGTCGGTGACATTACCCACAGTCGTGTTGCTCGTTCCAATATTCAGGGGCTGACCAAGATGGGATCGTCGGTTTTTGTTGCCGGTCCGCCGACAATGATCCCTCCCGGCGTCGAGCGTCTCGGCAATGTCACGGTCTGCGCAACGATGAAGGATGCGATTCAGGATGCCGACGTGGTGATGATGCTGCGCATTCAGCAGGAGCGGCAGGGCAAGACGCTGATGCCGAATGCCCGCGAGTATTCCCGTTATTTCGGACTGAACCCGCAGAATCTCCAATATGCCAAGCCGAACGCCATGGTCATGCATCCCGGTCCGATCAATCGCGGCGTAGAAATGTCTTCCTATGTCGTTGATGGCAGCCAGTCGCACATCCTCAAGCAGGTGGAGAATGGCGTAGCAGTACGGATGGCGATGCTATATCACGTCTGCGGCGGCGAAATGGAATGAAACGGCCGCTTTTCCGCCAGCTCGGCGTAAGTCTTCGGGTTCGCTTGTGCGGCGTAGCTTGCTACGCCTCCGCGCTCTCCCTCGACAGCCTTGATCTGACGAAAAATCGACCATTTCCCCTTAACCTTTATTGCTACGAAGCGAGGTAATCATATGAATCTCTTGATCAAGAACGGCCGGATCATTGATCCGACACAAAATCTCGACCAGACCTGCGACCTGCTGGTCGAAAATGGGAAAATCAAAGAGATCGGCAATAAACTTGTCGCTCCGTCCGATGTGCAGAGTATCGATGCTTCCGGCTGTTATGTGACACCGGGACTCATCGATATGCACGTCCATCTGCGCGATCCCGGTCTCGAGTATAAGGAAGATATCGTCAGCGGCACCAAAGCGGCCGTGTCCGGCGGTTTTACCTCTGTCTGCTGCATGCCGAACACTAAGCCGGCCATCGACAACAAAGCGGTGGCGAGCTATATCATCAACAAAGCCAAAGCAGAAGGGTTCTGCAACGTCTTTCCGGTCGGTTCGATTACCCAGGGCTCAAAAGGGGACGCCTTGGCAGAGATGGGTGAATTGAAGGAGTCGGGCTGCGTCGCCGTCTCCGATGACGGCCATCCGGTGAAGAGTTCCGAGTTGATGCGACGCGCCCTGCAGTATGCAAATGGGATCGGTATCCCTCTGATCACCCACGCTGAAGATCTCGAGCTGGTCGGCGCCGGGACGATGAACGAGGGCTTTACCTCCACCGAGCTTGGTCTGAAAGGGATCCCCCACGTTGCCGAAGATATCGCCACCTCCCGCGATGTTCTCCTCGCCGAGTACACCGGCGCCCCGATTCATATTGCCCATGTTTCGACCTTAGGTTCGGTGCAGATCATTCGCGAAGCGAAGGGGAGGGGGGTCAAGGTCACCTGCGAGACCGCGCCCCATTATTTTACCCTTACCGACGATGCGGTGCGCGGGTACAATACCAATGCCAAGATGAATCCGCCTTTGCGCGAAGCCGCCGATGTCGCGGCGATCAAGGCCGGCCTGCAGGACGGCACCATCGACTGTATCGCCACTGACCATGCACCGCATCATATTGACGAAAAGGATGTTGAGTTTGATGTAGCGCTGAACGGGATTGTCGGTCTCGAAACCTCTCTGCCGTTATCCCTGAAACTGGTGAGTGAGGGGGTCTTGACCCTTGCGCAACTGGTTGAAAAGATGTCATGTAACCCAGCGAAAATCCTCAGTCTTGATCGCGGGACCCTGGCGGTCGGCGCGACTGCCGATTTGACGATTATCGATCCGGTCACCACCTGGAAGGTTGCAGCGGAAAAACTGGCAAGCAAGTCGAAAAATTCACCCTTTCTCGGCTGGGAAGTGCAAGGATGTGCCAAGGCAACGATTGTCGGCGGCGAGATTAAATTTCAACGGTAATTAATTCACCAATCATAAGGGCGAAAAATTTTCGCCCTTACAAAAACGATATGTTTCAGGAGAAATACATGAAAGCAGTTCTAGCCCTGGCCGACGGGCGCATCTTTACCGGAAAATCCTTCGGCGCAACGGGCGAAGCCCTCGGCGAAGTCGTCTTTAATACCGCCATGAGCGGTTACCAGGAAGTCCTCACCGACCCTTCCTACAAGGGGCAGATGGTCACCATGACCTACACCCAGATCGGTAACACCGGCATCAATTCCGAGGATATCGAGAGCCGCGGCCTCTTCCTTTCCGGTTTTATCGTCAAAGAGTATCAGGATTGCTACTCCAACTGGCGGGCGACCATGAGCCTCGATGCCTATCTCAAGGAGAACAGCATCGTCGCCATTCACGGTATCGACACCCGCGCCCTGACCCGCCATCTGCGTGATCACGGCGCTCAGAACGGCATTATCTCGACGATCGATTTCGATCCCGCCAGTCTGCTCCGTAAAGTGCGTGCTCAGCCGAGCATGGCCGGCCTTGATCTCGCCTCCGGTGTTTCCTGCGAAAAACCATATCAGTGGAACGAAGGGACCTGGCAATTAGGAAGCGGCTATCCGCAGGTCGATAGCAGTCAGCTTAAATACAAAGTCGTCGCCTACGACTTCGGCATCAAGTACAACATCCTCCGCTGTCTGGTCGATGCCGGCTGCGATGTCACCGTCGTTCCCGCCACCTTCCCGGCGGAAGCGGTGCTGGCGATGAATCCCGACGGTATCTTCTTCAGCAACGGTCCCGGTGACCCCGAGCCGGTGCTGGCCGCGCAGGAGATTATTCGCGCCTTTGTCGGCAAGAAGCCGATCTTCGGCATCTGTCTCGGTCATCAGCTCATGGGTCTCGCTCTTGGTGGCCGGACGATGAAGCTCCCCTTCGGCAATCACGGTTCCAATCTGCCGGTCGTCGATCATGCCACCGGCAAGGTGGAGATTACCGCCCAGAATCACGGCTTCTGTGTCGATCTCGATTCCGTGGCGGAGATCTGTGAGCTTGCGCACGAAAATCTTAACGACCAGACGGTCGAGGGGATTCGCCACAAGAGTCTGCCGATCTTCTCGGTGCAGCATCATCCGGAAGCCTCGCCCGGTCCACATGATTCGCAGTATCTCTTTGGCCGTTTCGTTGAGTTGATGGAGAAGGAACGCGCCACGGCATGAGAACCGTCGTCCTGCTGGTCATATCGAATATCTTTATGACTTTTGCCTGGTACGCGCACCTCAAGCACCTGCACAATCGCCACTGGTTCATCGCCGTCCTTCTTTCGTGGGGGATCGCTTTTTTCGAATATCTGGTCATGGTGCCGGCCAATCGCATCGGTTACAATGGCAGTTTTACTCTGGCCCAGCTCAAGATCACTCAGGAGGTGATCACACTTTGTGTATTCATCCCCTTTGCGGTCTTTTACATGGGGGTGCCGCTCAAGTGGGATTATCTCTGGTCCGGGTGTTGCATGGCCGGCGCGGTTTATTTTATTTTTCGATGAGTTGATGATGGAAAACAAAGAGATCGCCGACATTGTTGCCGCTTACTGCGCCGAACGTCCGGAGATCGTCGCCTGTTACCTCTTTGGCTCGCAGGCCACAGGAAAGGCGCGGTCTGACAGCGACGTTGATCTTGGTTTTCTGCTGAAGAGTGATATCCCACGAAGTAACTATACCGACCTGAGTCTTGAATATTTTGTACGACTTTCCAGAATGTTACGGCAGGACATTCATCCGCTGATTATGAACAGTGCCGGCGAGTTGGTCCTGGAACAGATTTTTCGTAAAGGGATGTCGATCTATGGTGGGGATTCCTTCGACTGCGCCTATTTCCGCATGGTACAAACGGTGCAGATCGCTGAATTCTCTCCGCTTCGCAAACTGACGGAAGATTCGTTTCTGGCGAGACTGAAGGAAAAGTACAATGGTTGATCGCCGCATTATTATAGAAAAGGCTGACACTATAGAGCAGAGTCTGCAACGGGTTGTCGAACGTCGGGGGAGCAACTGCGCAGTGTTCTCAGCCGATCGTGATTTGCAGGATAGCGTGATTCTTCACCTTATGCAGGCCGTGCAGGGTTGTATTGATTTGGCTGCACACGTCGTAAGTGACGAAGGTTTAGGTGTTGCTTCCAGTACCCGTGATTTTTTCTATATCCTCTCCGATAAGAAACTGATTGAGGCTGAATTAAGCGAGAAGATGGTCAAGGCGGTCGGCTTCCGTAACCTGTTAGCTCACGAATATGCCAAACTTGATCTAGCTCAGGTGTACGCTATCGCCACTGAGGGGGTTCGCGATCTGGAAGCTTTTCTAGCCGCTATGCTACGGCGGTTTGTGTGATTGCATTTGTTGCTTTCATCGTTCTCATGTTTAATGTCTTAACTAAACGTTATTTCGCAGACGCTCTACATAATTCAAGGAGTTCACAGTAATGCCCAAAAGAACCGACATACACAAGATTCTCATCATCGGCGCTGGCCCCATTGTTATCGGCCAGGCGTGCGAATTCGACTATTCCGGCACCCAGGCGTGCAAAGCGCTGAAAGAAGAGGGGTACGAAGTTATTCTCCTCAACAGTAACCCGGCGACGATCATGACCGATCCTGACTTTGCCGATCGCACCTATATCGAGCCGGTGACTCCGGAGATCCTCGCCAAGATCATTGAGAAGGAACGTCCCGATGCCATCCTGCCAACCCTCGGTGGCCAGACCGCTCTTAATACCGCGGTAGCGGTGGCTGAGGCGGGGATTCTCGAAAAATTCGGGGTGGAACTGATCGGCGCCAAACTGCCGGCGATCAAGAAGGCGGAAGATCGCACCCTCTTCAAGGCGGCGATGGAGAAGATTGGTTTGACCGTGCCGAAATCGGGCCTAGCGCATAACCGTGCGGAGGCGATGGAGGTGATTAAAAGCATTGGTTTCCCGGCGATCATCCGTCCTTCCTTCACCCTCGGCGGTACCGGCGGCGGCATCGCCTACAACATGGAAGAGTATGAGCGCATGGCGCTCTTCGGCATAGAATCGTCGCCGACCGATGAAGTCCTCGTCGAAGAGTCGGTGATCGGCTGGAAAGAGTACGAGCTCGAAGTCATGCGTGACACCGCTGATAACGTCGTGATCATCTGCTCCATCGAGAACTTCGATCCGATGGGGGTCCATACCGGCGACTCGATCACCGTTGCCCCGGCGCAGACCCTGACGGACAAGGAGTATCAGATCCTTCGGGATGCGTCCCTTAAGATTATTCGCGAGATCGGTGTCGATACCGGCGGTTCCAATATCCAGTTCGGCATCAATCCCCGTGACGGGCGCCTTGTTGTCATCGAGATGAATCCGCGCGTCTCACGCTCTTCTGCCCTGGCGTCCAAGGCGACCGGTTTTCCGATCGCCAAGATTGCCGCCAAGCTCGCCGTCGGTTATCGTCTCGACGAGATCCGTAACGACATTACCCGCGAGACCCCGGCCTGTTTCGAACCGACCATCGATTATGTCGTCACCAAGGTGCCGCGCTTTACTTTTGAAAAATTCCCGGCTGCCGATGCCACGCTGACGACACAGATGAAGTCGGTTGGCGAAGTTATGGCGATCGGCCGCACCTTCAAGGAGTCGTTGCAGAAGTCGTTGCGGGCACTGGAGGTTGGTGTCTGTGGTTTTGATTCGAAATTCTTCGATCTTAGCGACGATGTCCGCCGCGCTCTCTCCGAGAATGAGCGGCAACTCCTTCTCGATAAGTTGCGGGTACCGAATGCCGATCGTATCTGGTATCTGGCCGACGCGCTCCGCACTGGCATGAGTGTCGAGGAAATCTGTCAGATCACCTTCTTTGATCCCTGGTTTGTGCACAACATCCGCCAGATTATCGAAAAGGAGGAGGAACTCAAGGAGGTTGGCTGCGCAGGGATGTCCGTTGAAACCCTTCTGGAGGCGAAACAGTACGGCTTTTCCGACAAGATGCTCGGCAAGTTGTGGGGTAAAAGCGAAGATGAGGTACGCGCTTTGCGCCACGGTCTCAAAATCCGCCCGGTCTACAAGCGCGTCGATACCTGCGGCGCCGAATTTGTCGCATATACGCCTTACCTCTACTCCACCTATGAGGAGGAATGTGAAGCCGCGCCGACCGACCGCAAGAAGATCATGATCCTCGGCGGCGGACCAAACCGTATCGGTCAGGGGATCGAATTCGATTACTGCTGCGTGCACGGGGTCTTTGCTCTGGCTGAGGACGGCTACGAAACGATCATGGTTAACTGTAATCCTGAGACCGTCTCCACCGACTACGATACCTCGGATCGCCTCTATTTTGAGCCGCTGACCCTCGAAGATGTGCTGGAGATTGTCCACGTCGAGAAACCGGTTGGCGTCATTGTTCAGTTTGGCGGCCAGACGCCGCTGAAACTGGCGGTCGCCCTGGAGAAAGCCGGGGTGCCGATCATCGGGACTTCGCCAGACGCTATCGACCGCGCTGAAGACCGTGAGCGCTTTCAGGAGATGCTGCACAAACTCGGTCTGTTACAGCCGGAGAACGGTACCGCCCGCTCCTTCGATGAAGCCGAAGTTGTGGCCAATCGTATCGGCTACCCGGTTGTCGTCCGTCCTTCCTACGTCCTCGGCGGTCGGGCCATGGAGATCGTCTATGACGTCGAGAATCTGCGGCGCTACATGACGACGGCGGTGCTGGCGTCGCCGGAACATCCGATCCTCATCGACAAGTTTCTCAATGAAGCGATCGAGATCGATGTTGACGCCCTCTGCGACGGCAGCGAGGTAGTGATCGGCGGGATCATGGAGCATATCGAAGAGGCGGGGATTCACTCTGGCGATTCAGCCTGTTCTCTGCCGCCTTACACTCTGGCACAGGAAGTGATTGACGAGATACGCCGGCAAACGGTCATGATGGCTCTGGAGCTGAACGTCAAAGGGTTGATGAACGTGCAGTATGCCCTCAAGGATGGAAAAATCTACATCCTCGAAGTCAATCCGCGCGCGTCCCGCACCGCCCCTTTTGTTTCCAAAGCCACTGGACGCCCCCTTGCCAAGATTGCGGCACGGGTAATGGCCGGCAAAAGTCTCAAGGAGTTGGGGGTCTTTGGCGACATCGTCCCCTCCTACTATTCGGTCAAGGAAGCGGTCTTCCCCTTTGCCAAATTCCCCGGTGTCGATACCATTCTCGGGCCGGAGATGAAATCGACCGGTGAGGTCATGGGGATCGGCGACACCTTTGCTGAGGCCTTCGCCAAGGCGCAACTTGGCGCCAATGTCAAGCTCCCCTTGACGGGAAATGTTTTTATCAGTGTGCGCGATATCGATAAAAAGTGCATCCTTGAGACGGCGAGGAAGCTGCAGACATGTGGTTTCGGACTGATTGCCACCGATGGCACGGCGGCTTTCCTGATCGAAAAGGGGCTGAACGTTCGGCGTATCAACAAGGTTCTGCAGGGGAGACCGCATATCGTTGACGCTCTCAAAAATGGTGAGGTGCAGTTGGTGATCAATACGACGCACGGGGCGCAGGCGGTGATCGATTCTTACTCGATCCGACGCGAAGCCTTGATGCAGGGGATTGCTTACGACACCACCATCTCCGGTGCCAGTGCTATTGCTGACGCTATTATTGCTCTCAAAACGCAGGAACTGCGGGTCAAGCCGTTGCAAGATTATCTCGCAACCCTTTAAACTCGTTTGAAGAAATAAGAAACAACAATGGTCACGACTCCCTCATGGGATCGCGACCATTGTTGTTTCTTATTTGGCAATTTTGTTGTTTAGGATTTAGAGGTAAAACGTTCCATCGTTACGGCTATAGCATTTTTCTGCTCTTGCAGTTTTTCAATAATATCCTGCCTTGCTTCCGTACTTAAATCTTTTTTATAAATTTCTTGTTCCAGTTGATCGACATAGCTTGAAAGGCGTTCGTGGTCTTTTTTTAGAGAGATTACATAGCTGCGTAAATCGTCCGAAAAGAAATTGAATTGTTCGGCCAGTTCCTGCAAATCGTCCCATTTTCTTAAGCGGATCCTTATGTCAAGATTGCCGTTAATTAACTCGGTCAAGGCATGCTTCAAGCGATAGACTGGCCCGGCAATCTTATGGGTTAAAAAGATGCTGAGAATACTGAAGACTAAAATAGCCGCGCCGGTCGTCGGCCAGACCGTGCCGTGTAAAACAAGAAAAGTGCGGGCGGCTTCGGCCTTTTCTGCAAGGGAGTAGTCGAACAAAAGGGTAATTATTGAGGGTAAAAAGAGAATAATAGTCAAAATAAAAGTATAGGTGCCGAGTAAGAGGATAGTCAATAGCACGTATTTAAATTGGAAACGTTTGTCGATGAAATAGTTCGTGAAACTCCGTTTGTATAGTCTCATGTCAATTTCCCTGAATGTTTAACGCGTGTTCCGTCAGGACCAGGACGGTGTGATTCGAATCATTCGCCTGGGCTATAAGGGTGAAGCCGGCAGTATTGCCGGTGTAGCTGAGAGATGACGGGAAGAGGTCTCTACTGATCTGTTCTCGTAACAGTGGCGGGAGGATGGTGCGTCCCTGATCGTCATGGCCGGTAGTAAAATCAATGGTTGCCGGGTAGGAAGCGTTTGTCTCAGTAATCGAGTTCATCAACGTATCGCGGATGGTGAGCAGCGTATTTTGTGCAACGGTAATTTTGGCTTTGCCGACAAAATGTTGGTATGAAGGGATTGCCATTGCCGCAAGAACGCCGATTATTGCCACCACGATCAGCAGTTCGATCAAGGTGAAACCGGCGGCTCCTGTTACAGCCCGATGCGGATTTTGCTTGAGGGGGGGATAGGTATGCATGATAATTTTCTCACAATCGGCAAATACATAATACGTTGGCAGAAAAGAAAAAAATGTCATGTTTTTTTCTGGTTGTTTGCGATAGGTCCAGCGGTGTTAAAGATATCATTTGGAACTGCCGGGGATAAAGCGATAAGCGCCGGCGCCGTAAGCCGCCCCTTTACCGATATTCATCAAGGAGCCGAGGCGCAGCAGGGCAATGAGATCATCGGGGAGCTGCCCTTTTAGCCACAGTCGACCGCTGACCCCCCCGAGTTCGGTCAATATTCCATCACCCGAATGGCTGCGCCAATCGATCCAGCGCAACTCACTCACTTCTTCCTCTATCCCTGCGTTCATGGTCAATAGTTCTGCCGCCTCTGTAATTTCAATGTGGTTATAAAAGTAACAAAGTGCGGTTACGCGGCGCAGGATAAAGGGGAGAAGATGGCGAAATGCCGGGCGAAAGAGGGGTTTCTTCTTCACCAAAAGGCGCGCCGGGGTGATGATTTCCAGGCACCACTCGGTGCTCGGGGGCAGAGGATCAAAGCGCCAGGCGGCGATGATGCGCGGTGGATCGGCGCACTTTGTCATTCCTTTTTGCCAGATCGTTACTTCTTGTCCCGAGGCGTCAGCGGCGGACACGGAAGTGAGACAGCCATGCTGTTGGCGGTTGTTGAAGGCAAATGGTTGAACTCCTTTCATGGTTGTAATCAGATCATCAAGCAGAATAATCCCGTCCCCAAAGAGGTGACAGGAGATGCCCCCCTGTTCGGTCGCAGTTGGTGTCAGGATATTGGGGTGGGGCTGAAAGGCAAAGGACGGGGCAGGGCGTTGGTAGCGGCGTAGCGCCGTCGGGTCGTCGGGCAGGGCCGGGGTGAAGAGGCGTTCAAAAGGATCCGGATCGAGTAATTCCATCCCGATTTGGTGCAGTGGCGAGCGCAGCAGTAATTCGGGAAAAAGTGGTAAAACCCGTGGTGTCTCTAATTGATAGTGGAAGGAGATCGCTGCAAATTCGATATCCTGAAGATAAGAGCTAAGTGCGCGCATCAGGGGATCGGGGTCGCCGGCAGTGGAACACCGGTCAATTGCATGAAATGGCTCACCAGGCGATAAGTAATCCCCCAGAGGACGGTTCGGCCCGGGCCAAGGAGATCGATGGCAGGGCGTTCGAGTTGCTCCCCGCGGAACATGACATAATGCAAGCGCTGACGATCCGGGTCGGCAAGGTCCGCTAACGGTACCCAGAAGGTTTCATTGATCTCCCGGTTGGGAAAGAGCGGGGTGGATGCGGCGACACGATAGGAAAAACAGGACACGATCACCGGTAAATGGGCGCCGGCAACATCGTCAAGGCGTCCCAGAAACTCTTCCTTTTGCAGGTCAATACCGATCTCTTCAAGAGTTTCCCGCTCGGCCGCAGCTCGCACCGTTTCATCGTCGGCTTCAATGTGTCCCCCTGGAAAGGCGATATTCCCTGACCAGGGATCACCCTGGAATTCGGCCCGCAAAATAAAGAGGATCTCAACCCCGCGCCGGCCTTCTCTTAAAAGCAGGGCAACTGCGGCGTGCGTGTGTCCGGGCCAGGCGCTGCGCTCAGTCAGGCGGGGTTGATAGCTGGCAAGGGCGGAACGAAGGTGTCCAAGTGTGAAGTAGTAGTCGGGAGTTATATGCATTTATCGGGTGGTCTTCTTGCTGCGCATGAGGGCTGCACCGAGCTGTTGACGAATTTTACTGCTGTTTTCCAGGGTTAATATCTCTTTGGCGATTTTCCGGGTGGAGATGGTATTGAGGGTTGAAAGGATCTGTTTGACTTTAGGAATGTAGGGAGCTGCCATCGACATTTCACGAACGCCGATGCCGATCAAAAAGAGCAGGGCTTGCGGGTCGGTCGCCATTTCACCACAGATACAGAGCCCTTTATTGTGAGTGCGGGCGACGTCGGCCACATGCCGCAGTGCATGCAGTACGGCAGGGTGAAAGGGATCATAATAGTTCTTCACCAGGGGATTGTTGCGGTCGGCTGCGAGCATGTACTGCACCAGATCGTTGGTGCCGAGGGCAAAAAAGTCAACATGCTTTGCCAGCATCCCGATTAATTGCACGGCCGCCGGCACTTCGATCATGATCCCGACCGGTACAGAATCACTAAAGGGAATCCCTTCGCGCCTTAAATTCCCGGCCGCTTCTTCAACGATCTTACGGCAGGACAGGATCTCTTCAACGCCGCTGATCATCGGAAAGAGGAGTTTGACGTTGCCATGCACCGCCGCCATCAAGATGGCTTCAATCTGAGTGCGGAAAATATCCTGATAGTCGAGAGAGACGCGCACCGAGCGCCAACCCATAAAGGGGTTATCCTCCTTGGGAAGGGGGAAGTAAGGCAAAGCCTTGTCACCGCCGATATCGAGGGTCCGTATTGTCACCGGTTGACCGGCAAAGCCTTCAACCATGCGGCGATAAAGGAGGTATTGTTCGTGGCGGGAAGGGAAGGAACTGCGGGTCATGTAAGGAAATTCGGTGCGGTACAGGCCGATGCCTTCCGCGCCATTATGCACGGCAATACCGATGTCGCTCACCAAACCGACATTGGCACGCAGGCTGACCCGCTCTCCGTCGCTGGTCACGGCCAGTTGATCACGGAACTCCGCCAAGGACTCTTCTTCACGGTCCTGATCCCGTTCGATGCGCAGATATTCCGCGACAATATGTCGGGGCGGATTGATATACAGGCAACCTGAATTCGCATCGAGGATAAGGTGATCGTCGGGACGAATCGCCTGGATGACACCGAAGACCCCGACCAGCGCGGGAATGCCGAGGGATTTTGCCATGATCACCGCATGCGAGTTCATCTCGCCGACTTCCGTGACAATGCCGCGCACCTTGCTGTGGTCCAGGGTCGCCATGTCGGAAGGGAGGAGGCTGCGGGCGATCAGGACGCCGGCGTGCTTGAGTTGCAAGGGTTGGTATTCGTTGCCGAGGATATTGGTATGCAGGCGTCGAGCGATATCTTCCATGTCGACGGCCCGTTCTCGAAGGTAAGAGTCCTCCATCCGGGAAAAAGCTTCAATATATTCAGCGGCAACAGTTTTTAAAGCATGTTGGGCGCTGCGTCCCTGTTCAATTTCGCGGCGCAATTTTTCGATGAAGCCGCGATCCTCAAGGATCATCAGGTGGGTGTGGAAGATCGCGGCGTCATCTTCTGAGAGGCGTTCAGCGACCTGCTTTTCGAGGTAGATAGTTTCAATCCGGGTCTTTTCCAGGGCGCTTTCCAGGCGATTGAGCTCAAATTCCGGGTCTGACCATTCGTCGTCGAGAATATCGGTAAAACCGAGGCGTTCATCGAGAACATGCGCCGGTCCCGTTGCCAATCCCGGATAGGCGACCGTCCCGCGCAGAATGGATTGCGACTCTTTCCCCTTTTTTTTCTTCTTGTTATGGAGAAATGTTGAACGCGCCTTCGCTAGTTCCAAAGCGACATGACGCGATTCCTCCTCTTTCTGGCCGATGGAGTAAAGGAGGCGGGCATTAATAACAATAGAAGAGATCTGAAAAGCGATAGTGGAGAGGGCGCTGATCTCTTCGTTGGTAAAAGTACGGGGTTCTTTGGTCTGGATGACGATGACGCCGATGGGACTTTTCCGGTCAAAAAGCGGGATACCAAGAAATGAGTGGTAACGCTCTTCCCCTGTCTCCTTGAAGTAGCGATAGCGGGGATGGTTGTGGGGTTCAGGGATAGAGACAACTCGCCGTTCTTCCACGGCCAGACCGGTCAATCCCTCGCCGAGTTTCATCGAGACTTTGCCGACCGAGCGGGGCGAAAGTCCTTTGGACGCCCGTAAACGTAAGGTTTCACCATCGTCGTCAAAGAGGTAGATAGAACAGACTTCTGTTCCCATTCGTTTGGCAACCAGGGCGACGATGTTGCCAAGAGTCTCTTCGAGATCGTGGGATTGCAGAATCAGGGCGCTGATGTCTTCAAGGGTACTGATACCGAAATTTTCTGACTTGTTAATAGGCATATGTCATCCTGACAGGGGCAATGAGTTCAAATATTTTATCGTGAACCTGACCGGAATAACAGGAAAAAATAAAAAAAGCGCCATCCGGGGAGAGAGAGCCGGATGGCGCAAAGGGGGGTGGATGTCGGTGGTAAACCAAGTCTTATTCCCCGTTCAATGATTTATTGTTTAGCAATTACTGTGCCAATTATTTAAATTGCTGTTTTTGTTTGATTTTTAAAATTTTGAGCGCTGTGCTGCTTTTGCTGTTCCGTGAAATTCCGTATTTGTGCCGGAGATGGCACAGATTGTTGAGGCATTTTGCGCAGAAGTGCAGTTTTGGTGCGTTAATGAGTGTGCCGTTTTTGGCCCGTCATGATGAAGGAGTGTGCCATTTTTGGCAATACAGTTATGTCTGTCGGTTTTTATTGAATTCTTTTCCATTTAAATCGTTACGTTTGAGGAGGCGATAGAAGGTACGGCGGGGAATTCCAGCCTGAATTGCCGCCGCTGAAACATTTCCTCTGGCTTCCCGGAGAAAATGAATGAGGAGATTCTTCTCCATTTGGCCAATATGTTTGTCGCGTTGCGAGCGAAAGCTTGGTGTTGCGAGGTCTGTTTCCGTGCGTCCTTCGTTCAGGGCGAGTTCGGTAAAGACGACCGGAAGATTCTCCAGTCTGATGACGCTGTCCTGTGCCAGAACAGAGGCGCGTTCGATGATATTTTGCAGTTCACGAATATTCCCCGGCCAAGGGTAGCGCATTAGTGCTTGCAGCGCCCGCTCGTCGATTCCCTTGATCGGTTTGTTGAGACGGCGACTGGCCCGAGCCCGAAAATTTTCCACCAGGGCCGGCAGGGACTCGAGTCGACTGCGCAAGGGTGGTTGGGAGATGGTAAAAACATTGAGTCGGTAATAGAGATCTTCGCGAAACCAACTTTCGCGAATTCCTGCTTCTAAATCTTTGTTGGTGGCGGCAATGAGGCGGACATCGACTTTGATCGGAGCGTTCCCTCCCACCGGACGAATCTCGCCGTTGTCAAGAACCCGCAGGAGTTCCGCTTGCAGTTTCGGGGTAATGTCACCGATTTCGTCAAGGAAGATAGTACCGCCGTTAGCAGCCTCGAAGAGCCCTTTTTTGTCAGCAACAGCACCGGTGAATGCCCCTTTTTTATGACCAAAGAGTTCACTTTCCAAAAGACTGTCGGTAATTGTCGTGCAGTTGATGGTGACAAGCGGTTTATCGGCACGCAGGCTCTTTTCGTGAATGGCCCGCGCCGTCAGTTCTTTGCCGGTACCACTCTCGCCGCGAATCAGTACGGTCGTCGGCGTGGGTGCAACCTGATAAATAAGCCCGAGAATATCCATGGTGCGCGGATCCTCGCCGACGATTGCCGATGATCCGACTTCCTGCGCCAGGGCGCGTTGTGCCAGTTCAAATTTTTGCGTCAGCATGGTGTGATCCTCTTCCAGGCGTTTGACCGCATAAGGAAGACACATCTCACGCTCGGCCAATCCCTGAAAGACGGCCACGGCATATTCCCGGCAAGTCGCATATCCGCAGGCCCCACAATTCAATTCGTCACTTTCGACAAATTTATTGATCGACTGAAGAATGTTGCGCACGCTCTCGCCCCCCGGCAGTTCCAAACGCTTATGTTTGTTTCTGAAGCTGCGATTTGTGGCGATGCTCTGTTTCACCGTACAGTAATGACTGGCGGTCTGATAAGGGACTTCGCTGCAAGAATGCTGGTAGATCAGATTGCGTTTGCTGAAAGTTGTCAGGCGGTTATTTTTGCCTGGCCCACCGATACAGCCGCCGGTACAGAAGCGGATATCAATAAAGCGGGGGGTAATACGCCCGGCTGCGACGTCGCGGATGACTTCAAGGGCATTCTCCGGGCCTTCGGAGCTGAGGTATTCAGGATGAAAAATGTCGCTCTTGATGCCGAAAGCGTTCAGGGGACCACCGGCAATGGCAAAGAGTCGACTATCGTTATGTGGTGGCATCCCATTGAAGGGGTGGTTGGGGAGGCGGCTTAAATCGAGCTTCCTGAGCTTGAACATTTGTTGCAACTCTTTGTAGGTCAGGACGACATCGATCGCGTCCTGGATCTGTTCTTCTTCAATTTCAAATTTTCCGGCAATACATGAACTGATATAGACAACCTTGGTCCTGGGGCCAAGAGTCTCTTTGATAAAGCGTCCTGCGGCGATCTTCGGTGACACTGTCTTCATCAGGTTTCGTAAGAGTTGGGGGTAGTGCCTTTCAATTAAATCGACAATCGCTGGACAATGACTTGAAAACAGAGTGGCGGCGTTCTTCTTCTGGCTCTCAATCTCGGCCTGATAAGACAAACGGATTAATTCGACACCGCTGGAGCCTTCGTGAACTTCTGAAAAGCCGAGGTTTTTGATTCCCGCCACCAGTTGTCCGGGGCGAATATCATTGAAGAATGCCGGATAAGAACATCCGAGAATGGCAACGACCGGTTCTGACCCGTCTATGAGTTTTTGTACGCTCAAAATACTGTCAGCAATCACTTTGGCCTGCTGGGAGCAGACCTGTACGCAAATACCGCAGCCAATGCAACGGCTGTCAATGATTTCAGCGTGATCTTTGTGGACTTTAATCGCTTTAACCGGACAGTTGCGGACGCAGGAATAGCATTTGCGGCAGCGTTCCTGCAGCGTGGTAATCGGCCCTGTCATCTAGGATTCTCCTGTCAGATGTGCTTGCTTTGGCACGCTAAAGTGCCATGTCTGGCACAAAATGTCAAAAAGGATCTATAGGCGACAGGGAAATTCAGGCGAGGTTGCGGGAGAATTCACCGGCAAAGTGGCAGGCGGCGAAACGCGCCGGATCATGCTCCAACAGGACGGGACTGAGCTCCCGGCAGATCGACTGAGCGTAGATACAACGGGGATGGAAGTGGCAGCCGGCAGGCGGAGAGAGGGGGGAGGGGATTTCTCCTTGCAGGAGGATCCTTTTATGCTGCCGTCCGGGGATGGGGCGGGGGACAGCTTGCAGTAAAGCTTCCGTATAAGGATGAAAGGGGGCGCGGTAGAGTTCGATCGCCGGTGCGATTTCAATAATCCGGCCGAGATACATAACAGCCACGCGTTTACACAGGTGTTCGACCACTGAAAGGTCGTGGGAAATAAAGAGATAAGTCAAGCCGAACTGCTGCTGGATATCATCGAGCAGGTTGATAACCTGAGCCTGAATCGAGAGATCGAGAGCGGAGACAGGTTCATCGGCGATGATCAATTCGGGTTTGACTGCCAGAGCACGGGCGATGCCGATGCGTTGCCGTTGTCCACCGGAAAATTCATGCGGATAGCGTTCAAGTATATCACTGCCGAGACCGACGGTTGCCAGCAGATCAATGACGAGATCCTTGACCGTAGCCGGGGTCGCCAGGCCGTGAATGAGTAATGGTTCAGCGACAATGTCGCCAATTTTGCAGCGGGGATTGAGTGAGGAGAAGGGGTCCTGAAAGATCATCTGCATCTGCCGCCGCCGCGGCCGTAGCTCCTTTTGTCCCATGGGGACAAGATCTTCGTTGTGAAAGAAGACCGCACCGCTGTCGGCTTCAAGGAGACGTAAAATCAGGCGACCGGTTGTCGATTTTCCACAACCCGACTCGCCAACCAGACCGAGGGTTTCACCGGGAGCAAGGTCGAAGCTGATATTGTCGACGGCACGAAAGCGCTGCTCTTGACCGCCAAGCGGGCCCTGTGCCGCCGCAAAGGATTTGGTCAAATTCCGGACCGACAATAAAGGATTCATAAGGCCTTCCAGCAGCGCACCTGATGATTCGGCGCCACTTCCCGTAAGGGCGGCAGATGTTCACGGCACTGGTGCATTACTTCGCGGCAGCGCGGGGCAAAGGGGCAGCCGTCGCCATGCTGCATGGCGTCGGTCACTTGATCGGGAATCGGCACCAAACGTTGCCGCTCTTCTCCGAGGCGGGGAATGCAGGCAAGGAGACCGCGAGTATAAGGGTGGAGAGGTTCATTGAAGAGGGGGGCAACGTCTGCTGCTTCCATAATCAGGCCGGCATACATGATCGCCACCGCATCAGCGGTTTCGGCAACGACACCGAGGTCGTGCGAAATAAGGAGCATCGACATCCCGCGACTGCGGCGTAATTCATCAAGAAGCGCAAGAATCTGGGCCTGTATCGTCACGTCGAGGGCGGTCGTCGGTTCGTCGGCAATCAGCAGTTGCGGATGGCCGGCAAGGGCCATGGCGATTACGACCCTTTGGCGCATCCCGCCGGAGAGTTGGTGCGGGTACGATGCCAGTCTTTTCCGCGCATCCGGGATGCCAACCTGCTGCAGGAGCGCGGCGGCTTCTTCTTCTTGTTCCTGGCCGTGCAGGCCACGATGGAGCTCGAGAACTTCGCCAATTTGCCTCTTGACGGTAAAGACCGGATTCAGTGAAGTCATCGGTTCCTGAAAGATCATGGCAATCTGGTTGCCGCGAATCCGCCGCATCTCTGTCGGTGGCAGCCGGAGCAGATCTTCTCCGGCAAAAGAGATCGTTCCTTCGACAATCTTCCCTGGTTCCGGTACCAGACGCAAAATCGACAGCGCCGTCATCGATTTGCCACAGCCTGATTCCCCGACCAAAGCCAGAGTACGACCGGACCCAATCGAAAAGTCGATGCCGCCAATTGCCTTGATCAGGCCACGGGGCGTAAAGAAGTAGGTTTTAAGGGAGCAGACATCAAGAAGAGGGGAAGTCATCGATCGATCCTGGAAGGAGAATGTCCGGACTTTACAATGAATTGTTTAAGGGGTCAAGGAAGCGGCAAAAGTTGACGATTCTATTTATTGACAACAAGCTGCACTAAAGGCAGGGTTTAAGCATTGGACCCATTTATTTGTGAGGAATTGAAGCGTGAACAGGATTCAGCCACAACAAAGTCTCTTTACCCCTGAACTGGTGCAGCGCCTGCAGCGTGCTTTGCTGGCCGAAGGGGATGAGCTCTTTTCTCTGGTGCAGGATGGCGCCCCCGAAGTTCTCCGGACTTTGTTGAAAAATCGTTATCTAGCGGAGGAACACCTCCTGGCTCTGTTGCGGCGCCGTGATCTGGGAGAGGATCTGCTCAAAGCGCTGCATCAGCATGAACTGACATTGTCGTCATATCGCCTTAAGCTTGCTTTGGCGGTCCATCCCAAAAGCCCGCCAGCGGTGCTGCAACCCCTCCTTCCCCACCTTCATCTCTTTGATCTCCTCGGCATCTGTCTTCACCCCGGCACAACTCCCGATCAGAAGCTGGCCGCGGAGCGGACGATTGTACAGCGTCTGCCGGGAGTGCCGCTCGGCAACCGCATCACGCTGGCGCGTCGGGCCCCGTCGACTCTTCTGGTGGAATTGTTGGGGGGAGGGGAGGCGCAGGTTGTTACCGCCGCGCTTGACAATCCCCGCCTCAAGGAAGGGGGTCTGGTGCAATATCTCAGCGGTGGCCGGGCGACGGCGTACGCGATTAGCACGATCTTTCGTCATCACCGCTGGCAGAAGTTGCCGTCGATCCGTTCGACTCTGCTGAAAAATTCGCAGACACCGGAGACCATCTTCAGTCAACTCCTTGCCTCCTGCCCCCTTCCTGAGCTCAAAAACCTGCGCCTTTCCAATCGTCTTAGTACAATTCAGAAGCTTTTAGTTGCACAGGAACTCAAGCGCCGTCAGGGATGAAAGTTTACTCTGGTGACAATCCTTGCACCAAATCTTCCCAAAGATCCTCAACATCCTCAATCCCGGCCGAGATACGCAGCAGCGTTTCGCGAATGCCGAGCTGTTGTTTGGTGGCGACCGGGATAGCGGCGTGCGACATGCTCCAGCAGTGGGTGAGGATGGTTTCGACGCCGCCGAGGCTGGGGGCGATGATCGGCAATTTGACGCGCTGCAGAAGTGGAGCGATCTGGCTCTCATTTTTGAGCTCGAAGGAGAGGATGGCGCCGGCGCCGCTTGCCTGGGAAAAATGGAGTTTCCGGTCGGCAAAGTCGGGGAGGCCGGGGTAGTAGACGCGGCTGACGGCGGGGTGGACAGCGAGGCGCTCGGCGAGGATCTGGGCGTTGGTCTGGGCGGCATCAAGGCGCAGTTTGAGAGTCTTGATGCCGCGACTGAGGAGGAAAGAGTCAAAGGGGGCAAGGACGGCGCCGAAAGCGTTCTGGAAGAACTTGAGGCGTTTGGCCAGGGCCGGGTCGGCGGTGGTGACCAGACCGGCCAGGAGGTCGGAATGGCCGCCAAGGAATTTGGTGGCACTGTGAATCGTCACGTCGATACCTAGATCGAGGGGGCGCTGCAGCAGCGGGGTCATGAAGGTGTTGTCCAAGAGGGTGAGGAGTCCCCGTTCCTTGGCGATGGCGGCGATGGCGCGGAGGTCGACGATCTTGAAGAGGGGATTAGACGGCGTTTCGAGGAAGATTGCCTTGGTCTCGGGGCGGATGGCGGCAACAACAGCGTCGAGATCGGTCTGATCGACGAAAGTGGCACTGATGCCGTTGGCAGGCAAAACCTGCGACAAGTAGCGCCACGAGCCGCCGTAAAGATCATCCGGGGCGATGAGGTGATCGCCGCTGTTAAGCAGGGCCAGGGCGCTGCCGATCGCCGCCATACCGCTCGGGTAAGCAAAACCGCGCACCCCGCCTTCGAGCAGGGCAATGGCTTCTTCGACCTGGTCACGGCTGGGATTGCCGCTGCGGGCGTAGTCGTATTCACCGGATTTTCCGCCGCTATGGTGGTAGGTGGAGGCGAGGTAGACCGGGATGGTGCTGGCGCCGGTCGCCGGATCACGGTCGCGGCCCTGATGCACGAGAAGGGTGGCGGTACGATAAGCATGATCGCTCATGGAATAGTCCTTAGTCAGTGGGGCGCCCCTCGTGGGCGCCAGAATTTCAGTTCAAAGCCTGTTCAAGATCAGCAATCAGATCGTCAACATTCTCAATCCCCACCGAAAAACGCAGCAGGGAAGCACAAATACCGCGCCGCTCCCGTTCCGCTTCCGGGATATCCCCATGCGTCTGGATCGCCGGTAATGTGAGAAGCGATTCAACGCCGCCAAGGCTTTCGGCAAAGGAGATCAGCTCGATCTTCTTCAATACCTGGCGGGCGAGTTCTGGGCTGCTAACACGAAAAGAGAGCATGCCGCCGAAGCCGCTGCATTGCTGTTTGCTGAGTGCATGGCCGGGGTGATCTTCCAGTCCCGGATAGTAAACAGCCGTCACTTGCGGCTGACGTTGCAGCCAACGGGCAATCTGCAAAGCATTCTGGCAATGCCGCTCCATGCGCAGGGTCAAGGTCTTCAAGCTACGGATCAGCAGCCAGCAATCCTGCGGTGGCAGCACGCCACCTGTGGCATTTTGCAGGAAGTAGAGACGTTCACCGAGAGCGACATCTTTGGCGACGAGGACACCGGAACAGAGATCATTGTGACCGCCGAGATACTTGGTGCCGGAGTGTATCACCACGTCGGCGCCAAGGTCGAGGGGGCGCTGCAGGATCGGAGTGAGAAAGGTGTTGTCGACACAAAAAAGGAGGCTGTGTTGTCGGCAGATGGCGGCAAGAGCGATAATATCGCTGACTCCGAGGAGTGGATTTCCCGGCGTTTCAAGAAGGAGGGCGCGACTCTGCGGGGTGATGGCGGCGGTAACAGCAGCATGGTCATTGGTGTCAACGTAACTGGCAGAGATCCCCAGTTTAGCGAAAATCTGCTCTAAAAGGCGGTAGGTGCCACCGTAGAGATCTTCGGAAACGATGACGTGATCGCTGCTGGAGAAGTGGAGGAAGAGGGTGGTCAACGCCGCCATGCCGGAAGCAAAGGCGAGGCCGCGGCATCCTCCTTCGAGGGTAGCGAGCCCTTCTTCAAGGATCTGCCGGGTCGGATTGCCGGAGCGGGTATAATCAAAGCCGGTACTTTCGCCGACGCCGGGGTGGCGGTAGGTGGCGCTCGGATAGATCGGGAAGCTGATGGCGCCGTTTGTTTCATCACGGCCGACACCCAGGTGGACAATGCGGCTTTCAAGGCTTTGTGCTCCGGACATAGGTCTTCTCCTCTGAGGTAGTCCTGGCGAGGGGACATAAAAAAGCCCCTTCTCAAATATCGGATGAGAAGGGGCTTCGTAAAACGGCGCAGAGAATAGAAAGCACGGTCTTGCGAAACACCGTCCTCATTTTTCCCCGGAAAGACCGGAGCAGGAATTAGCACCTGGCATCCGTACAAAACGGATCGGTTGCTGTGGTGTCGCAGGGCCTGTCCCTCAACCACTCTGAATAAAGACGTGTTTAGTCGGCAGTAAAAGCCGTATGTAGATTTAAAATACAGAAGACAAAGTTGTTTTGTCAACAATAAAATATGCAGAAGATATTAAACTACTTTATTTTGATAAAGATCTCTCGTGGGGTACTGACTGATTATTTATATATTTGAAGAGGGAACGCCACATCATTAAAATATTTGGCGTTGTTTTAAGATCAACAGGTATCCCTGAGTTAATAATTGTAATTTACTCAAATATCTCTATACTTTCAAGTTGAAAACTCTGTTTGAAAAGGAGTCTGAAAATGATAATGATTTTCTCGAATTTTTACATGCAGACCCAACTTCGCTCCCTTGCAGGCCCCTTGTCAGCATGAGTATCACACAAACCGGCGTTGCGGATTATTCTGCGCGCCGGTTTTTTTAAAATCAGCACCTGCATAACCAGGAGGCATCTCATGAACCCGCAAGATCTCAGTAATCAACTGCTGACCACCATGATTAATGCCGACCGTTCCGCCGCAGCGGCACTGGTTGAACAGGCGCTTTCTGATGGAATCGAACCCCGGCAGGTGATTGCCGACATCCTTGATCCGGCAATCGTCCGCCTGGGACGACTGTGGGAGGATGAAACGATGTCGCTGGCACAGAACTTTGTCGCCTCAAAAATCGCCGAAGACACGCTGCTCCGCTGTATTCCGAACAAGGCGGATAATTCCCACAGCAAAGGCGCTGTCGTGATCGGCAATATTGAGGATGATTTTCACAGCCTTGGCCGTAAGACAGTGGGGCTGTTTCTGGCCGCCGCCGGTTGGGAGGTGCACGATCTCGGCAATGATGTCACTGCTGAGGAGCTGCTTGCCAAGGCTCTTGAAGTAAACGCCTGCGTGATCGGCGCCTCGGCCATGATGCAGACTACCGCATTGAACATCCGCAAGCTACGGCAGTTGATTGATGAAAGGGGTCTTGCCAACCGGATCAAGCTGGCGGTCGGGGGGGCGGTATTCAACTGGCGACCGGAGCTGGTGGAGGAGATTGGTGGCGACGGCACTGCTAACAACGCTATCGAAGCCGATGAGCTGTTCATGCGGCTGCAGGCAGAAGTGCGCGGAGAGGTGACGCCATGAATTCCTATCAGCGGGTCATGGGCACCTTGATGGGGCAGCCGGTGGATAAGCTCCCGGTCTTTGCGGTGCTCGGCGCGTATGGGGGCAAGTTGACCGGCGTTGACCTGCGCACCCTGTTCAGCGACGCCTCTGCCTATGTCACAGGACAAAAGGCGCTGCAACAGGAATTCGGTTTTGATCTGGTGATGACAGCCTTCGATTACAGCGTCATTGCCGAGGCGTTCGGCGGCGAGGTGGCCTGGTCGAACGATCAGGTGCCAAACATGAAGAGACCGGCGGTCCGTAAGGCCGCCGATGCCCTGCTGCTACCGCTCCCCGATCTTTCCCGAACCGCTCGCCTGCCGGTGGTCCTGGAGATGAACCGCCAGCTGGCCGGACTTTACAAGGAGCAGGTGCCGATCATCAGTGTGCTCCCCGGCCCCTGTATCTTGCCGTCGCTGCTGGTCGGTATCGAACAGTGGATGGAAGCGGTGCTGTTTGATCCGGAACTGGCCCAGCAACTGCTCGACTATACCGCACCGTTTTTTATTTCATGGGCCAATGCTTTACTGGATGCGGGTGCAGACTGCCTGGCCTTTACCGAAGGAATGGCAACCTCGGCAGTCGCCCCGCGCGCAATGTTTGCCGAACAGTTCCTGCCGCACCTTCAGTCTGTTTTTACCAGGATCCATGGTCCCAAAGTTATCAGCAGCACCGGCGGCTGTATGAATCATATTCTGGATCTTCTCCCCGGCACTGATGGCCTGGTCGGAGTCATTGCCGGATCAAAGGACGATCTGGGCGAAGCCAGGCGTTTGCTTGGTCCCGACCTGAACATTATCGGCAATCTCGATAACCTGAGCATGCCTGCTGCGTCTGCCGAACAGGTCTACGACATGAGCATGGCCTGTTTGCAGGCAGCAGCGCCATCAGGGCACTACATTCTGGCCAATGCCGGCTCCGACATGCCGCAAGCGACGCCGCCCGAAAACCTGCGCGCGATGCAGGCCGCCGCTGCGGCCTACGGTCGTAAAATATGACGCCGCACACCGTCTGGCTCAGTTGCGGTGTCGTCCGCGCCGAGATGGAGGAGTTACAGCGCCTCGGGCTGATCGAGGGAGAACTGCTGTTCCTCGACTCCATGCTGCATATGGATCCGCCGCTGCTTGAGACAAAGCTGGCTGCAGTGCTGGAAGAAAGGTCCGGTCAGCCCGGCATTCTGGTGCTGGTCTATGGCGACTGTTCGGCTCACATGCTCGATCTGGTGCGCCGCTTTCATGTCGGCCGCGTCTCCATTATCAACTGCGCCCAGCTGCTGTTGGGGCGTGAGCGTTATCGCCAGTTGATGCGTGAGGAAGCTTTTCTGGTGCTGCCGGAATGGGCAAAGCGCTGGGAGCATATCATGAAGAGCGAACTGGGGCTGAACGAAGAGGTGGCACGTGGCCTGATGGGAGAAAACCGTGGCGTACTGGTCTATCTGGACAGCGGCCTGGCACCGGTGCCTGATGAGCAGCTGGCAGCATTTTCGGAGTACAGCGGGCTCCCCTGGCGGATCGAAAAAGTAACATTGGACTGCATGCTGGCAGCGCTGCTGGCAGCGCAGGCCGGGGCGGAGGATCAAACATGAGCATCATCACCAACCAACCCGCTGTCCAACTGATGGCCATCGAGGTCATCTCGGAGCTGCTGGCTTCCACATCACCGCGCAAACTGGGAGAAGCGCTGACCGAGCATCTGCGCGAGTTGACCGGGGCCCGAACCATCATGGTGCTGGCCCATCGCCCCGGACCTCAACCGGGTGAACTGCTGTATGCCAGCCCGGAACGGCGGAGTACACTCTTTTCTGCCGCAGAACTCAATCTTTTCTGTCCTGAGATAACGCCGGGGGAGCTCCCGTTTTTACCGGAAGAGCTTTCTGTCGGGCATCCGCTGCGCTCGCTACTGCTGAGAGCCGGTATCCATTCCCTGGCGCGCTATCCGCTGCGCGCCGGTGGTGAGTTCGTCGCCCTGCTGCTGCTCTTTGACCTGCCGGGGGCAGAACGGATGGCCGGGACCAGCCATCTCATCAACCTCCTTGCCGCGCCGATTGCGCTGGCCCTTAAAAACGCCCTGGCCTTTCGTCTGATTGAGGAGCAGGCCAAAGAGCTGGAACAGCGGGTGGAGGAGCGGACGGCTGAGCTGCGGCAAAGTGAAGAACGCCATCGCTCCATCCTTCAGACCGCCATGGACGGCATCTGGCTGATAGACGCACAGGGGCGTTTTGTTGAAGTAAACGAAACCTATTGCCGGATGAGCGGTTACAGTATGCAGGAGCTGCTCTCAATGTCTGTTTCCGATGTCGAGTCTTTTGAGACAGCCAGTGAGACCTCTGCCCGTATCAAGAAGGTTATGGAACAGGGGGAGGATCGTTTCGAGTCCCGGCATCGCCGCAAGGATGGTACCGTTTATGATGTCGAAGTCAGTGTTCAGTACCGGCCGGCTGACGGCGGGCAGTTTGTGTCTTTCGTGCAAAACATCACCGAGCGCAAGCGAGCCGAAGAAGAAGAAATCAAACTCCAAGCCCAGCTCCAGCAGGCCCAGAAGATGGAGTCAGTCGGTCGCCTGGCCGGTGGCGTGGCTCACGATTTCAATAACATGCTGACGGTCATTCTCGGTCATGCCCAGCTGGGGCTGATGCGCCTGGATCCGAACCACCCGGTCGGTGCCGACCTCAAAGAGATAATCAGCACGGCACAGCGCTCCGCCGATCTGACCCGGCAGCTGCTCGCCTTTGCCCGCAAACAGACGGTTACTCCCAAAGTTCTGAATCTGAACGCTACCGTGTCAGAGATGCTCAAGATGCTGCAGCGGCTGATCGGCGAGGATATTAACCTTAGCTGGCAGCCAGCACCCGATCTCGGGCAGGTCCGGATAGATCCGTCCCAGATAGACCAGATTCTGGCCAACCTTTGTGTCAACGCCCGGGACGCCATTGCAGGAAACGGCCGGATCACCATCGAGACGGCAAACAGCACCATCGACAGGGATTACTGTGCCGTCAATTTGGAGGCAGTGCCCGGAGAATATGTCTGTCTGACGGTGAGCGATTCCGGCAGCGGCATGGACAAGGAGACACAGGCCCATATCTTTGAGCCGTTTTACACCACCAAAGAGTTGGGCAAGGGGACCGGGCTCGGGTTGGCCACGGTCTATGGCGCCGTCAAACAGAACAACGGCTTCATCAACATCTACAGCGAACCGGGTCAGGGAACGACCTTCTCGATCTATCTGCCCCGGGAAGCGAACTTGGGCACGGCACGCCGCACCCCGGATGCGGACACTGCCGTTCCGCGCGGTCAGGAAACCATCCTTTTGGTGGAAGACGAACCGGCCATCCTTGATATTGCCTCCGAGATGCTTGAAATGCAGGGCTATACCGTGTTGAAGGCAGATACCCCCGGCGAGGCGATTCGTCTGGCCCGTGAGCACGTCGGTGAGATCCAGCTGCTCATGACTGACGTGATCATGCCGGAGATGAACGGTCGGGATCTGGCTAAAAACCTTCTGTCAATGTATCCCCATATGAAACGCCTGTTCATGTCGGGGTATACAGCCGATGTCATTGCCACTCATGGTGTGCTCGACGATGGCGTGCATTTCATCCAGAAACCGTTCTCGCTGCCGGATATGGCAGCCAAGGTGCGGGAAGTTCTGGATAAACCGTAGATATAATGGTTGTCGTGCCCCTGATTTTGGAGATACCACATGAGAAAATATATCATATCGACTCTCTGCCTGTTGCTCGTCCTCATGAGTTGTCTCACCTTGTATGCGGCTGACCCACGTGTTGTAAGGGTTGGAGCGTTCAATTATTATCCCGCAATTTTCAAAGACACCGATGGTGCTGTCAAAGGCTTTTATGTTGATGCCCTGGCTGATATTGCACAAAGAGAAAATATCCGCTTCGAGTATGTGTATGGCTCCTGGAGTGAAGGACTGGAGCGGATTAAATCCGGTGAAGTCGATGTGCTGACCAGTGCTGCCGTGACACCGACGCGGGCTGAATTTCTGGATTATGGTAAAACACCGCTCCTGACCGTGTGGGGTGAGTTATATGTGCCGATTTCATCCGACATTGACGGGATCCGCGCAGTACAAGGTAAAAAAATCGCGGTGATGAAAAATGATTTCAACGCCCTGGACTTTATCAAACTGGTTGAAAAGTTCGATATAACCTGTGAATTCATCGAGATGCCAGGATTTGAAGAAGTGTTCAATGCGGTTGCGACAGAAAAAGTTGATGCCGGAGTTGTCAGCAGCACCTTCGGTGTTGCCAAGCAAAAGGAGTTCGGTCTTCGCTCTACAGGGGTCGCATTCAATCCCTTTGATATTTACTTCGCGGTTGCCAAGGAGAAAAACGGTGATCTTCTGGTCATGCTGGATAACTACCTGCACAACTGGAGACATCAAAAAGATTCGCCCTATAACAAGGCCCGTCAAAAATGGTCGCATGGCAGCGACAACGTCATACACGTCATTCCCGACTGGCTGATGACAGCCGTTGCCGCGATGACCATACTGGCGCTTTGTGCCTTTGCTTTTATTTTAATGCTGAAGAAACAAGTGAGCAGCAAGACCCGCTCTATTATTGAGTCCTCGAAGAGATATCAAATCGTATCCGAACGCCAGAATGCAATCCTGGCAGCGGTTCCCGATATCATTATGGAAGTTGACACCAGCAAGGTTTACACCTGGGCCAACCCTGCGGGACTTGAGTTCTTTGGTGATGACGTTGTCGGCAAGGAAGCCTCCTTTTATTTTGCGGGTGAGCAGAACACCTACGAAGTTGTTCAGCCTTTATTCGACAGATTGGAAGAAGTAATTTATATAGAAAATCTGCAGCGCCGCAAAGACGGCACGGTTCGACTGCTGGCCTGGTGGTGCAAGGTGCTTGTTGATGAACAGGGGGTCGTGACCGGCACTTTGTCGTCAGCAAGGGATATTACTGAAAGTAAAACAACAGAAGAACAGTTGCGCCGATATATACACCTCTTTAGAAAAACTGAAGAGATAGCACAAATAGGAGGCTGGGAGCTTACCATTTCGTCAATGGAATTATTCTGGTCAGAGCAGACTTATCTTATACATGAAGTCACTCTTGACGCCAAAGTTACGGTTGAAGAAGCAATCAGCTTTTATACTCCGGAAACCAGACCGCTTATTCAGGATGTTATGCAGGCTGCCATTGAGTCCGGCACACCATTTGATCTGGAGTTGCAAATCAACACTACCATGGGCAACCTACTGTGGGTTCGTGTCCAGGGTGAAGCTGAGTATGACAGCGGAAAGATTGCCAAAATATTCGGCACGATCCAGGATATCACCGGACAGAAGCAGGCCGAAGAGGAACTGATAGCAAACACAGTCGACCTGAGAGAATCGCAGCGTATTGCTCATGTGGGAAGTTGGCGGCTAAATATTGCCAGCAATCAGGTTGTCTGGTCCGAAGAACTCTACAGTATGTATGGCTTTGACCCGACACTTCCACCACCACCTTACACCGAACACCAGAAACTGTTTACTCCTGAAAGTTGGGAAAGGTTGTCAGCAGCCATACAAAATACCCGAAGCACCGGAATCCCCTATGACCTTGAGTTGAAAACACTTCGGCTTGATGGCAGTTCCGGATGGATGTGGGTACGCGGCATGCAAGTAGTTGATGAAAATGGCGTGACAATCGGCCTGCGGGGTATGGCGCAGGACATCACCGAGCAAAAACAGATCGATGAAGTTCAGTCGTATCTGCTGCAAATCAACTCGATCAGCCCGGGCGAGGATTTTTTTGAAACTCTGGCCCGCTATCTTGCCAACACCCTCGGCATGGACTACGTCTGTATTGACACTCTTCATGGAGATTGTCTCTCAGCCCGCACTCTCGCAATCTACAATGATGGCCGATTCGAGGACAATGTCGAGTATACCCTGAAGGATACCCCCTGCGGCGACGTGGCGGGTAAAGAGATCTGTGTATTCCCCCGGGAAGTTTGCAGCCTGTTCCCACATGATGCAGCTTTGCAAGAGCTGCAAGCTGAGAGTTATGTCGGCACCACGCTCTGGAGTTTCGATATGAAGCCGATCGGCCTGATCGCCGTTATCGGGCGAAAAGAGCTGCTCGACTCTCATTTTGCAGAAAACGTGCTGAAGCTGGTGTCTGTCCGGGCGGCGGGGGAGTTGGAACGGAGGCAGGCCTATGAAGAAAAGCACCTCATCGAACAGCAATTCCAGCAGACCCAGAGATTGGAAAGCCTCGGCGTCCTGGCCGGTGGCATTGCTCATGACTTCAACAATATTCTGACAATTATTGTCGGATATTGCGGCATGACAAAAATGGATTTTAAATCCGCAGAAAAAAATATCCCCAAAATAGAAAAAGCCGCCGAACGGGCCGCGGCATTATGCCGTCAGATGCTGGCCTACGCCGGTAAAGCCACACTCAGCGAGAGTCAGGTCAATGTTCGGACATTGGTAGATGAGATGGCTTCCATGCTGAAAACGACTATCCCACATAACGTCGTCATCAAACCTGATCTCAGCTCTGATATCCTTTTCATTATGGGCGATGCCAGTCAACTCAGGCAGGTGGTCATGAATCTGATCATCAATGCCGCCGAAGCTATCGGCGATGCAGAGGGGGAGATCGATGTCAAGCTGGCAAGGGCAGAGATCAAGGCGGAGCGACCAGAGAAGGATTATCTCGGCATGATCATACCGCCGGGACGTTATATCTGCTTTGAAGTCAAAGATAACGGCTGCGGCATGGATGAAGACACCAGATGCAAAATCTTCGAGCCGTTCTACACCACCAAATTCACCGGTCGTGGCCTGGGGCTCTCGGCAGTCCTTGGCATCATCAAGGCCCATAACGGGGCATGGCAGATGGAAAGCCGGTTAGGACATGGCACAACCTTCCGAGTCTACCTGCCAGTCCAGCCCGGCATTTCAGAAACAGAGGAAGCGCAACCGATCACAGCTTCAGCAGAGTGGCAGGGGAGCGGCACCATCCTGCTGGCAGAGGATGAAGAGCAGGTCAAAACCATTGCAATCATTCTCTTACAGGAGCTCGGCTTCACCGTTCTTGACGCCGCAAACGGTAAGGAAGCGCTGGAGCTGTATCAGCAGAACGCCGCTGACATTACCCTGGTCGTGACCGATATGGGGATGCCGGTTATGAACGGTTATGAACTGTTCCATAAACTGAAACAGCTCAACCCGCAGCTGCCGATCATTATCTCCAGCGGTTTTGGTGAAGGTGATATTTCTTCTAAAATTCCATCTGAGGAGATCGCCGGATTGATCAACAAGCCGTATAGATTTGAACATCTGCGGGAGGTGTTACGGAGTGCTGTGGAGCGATCCCCGGATCTCAGCTACTTTCCCACCATTAAAAGGGCTTCGTCGCCGTAAAGATCGCCCTAAGCGGTGCAGGGTGCCCTTCAAAGGTCTTTTCCGGATCGTCCTGATCCAGAAAATCCGCCAATGATTCAAAGTGCATCCACGCCGTCGAGCGCTGCTCCTCCCGACTGGTGCGGTTGGTGTCTACGCAAGCAATCTTTGTGAAACCACAGCGCTGCAGCCATAAGGTCATCGCTGCAATCGAGGGGAGGAACCAGACATTGCGCATCTTGGCGTAACGCCCGGACGGCATGAAGATGGTCTCCTGATCCCCGGCGACAATCAGCGTTTCCAGAATTAACTCTCCCCCGGATCGCAAACAGCCCTTCAGTTCGAGGAGATGGTCGAGAGGGGAACGTCGATGATAAAGGACACCCATAGAAAAGACGCTGTCAAAGCAGGCAAGATTGGCCGGCACATCCTCGATGCCGATCGGGATAACATGATGCTGTGGGTCGCGGAGATAACGCTGCATCACCTGAAATTGCAGCACCGAAAGGAGGAAGGGCTCGATGCCGAGGACAAATTCAGCCCCGGCGCCGCGCATGCGCCAGCCGTGATAACCATTGCCGCAACCGACATCGAGCACCCTTCTTCCCGCTAACGGTTGAATGTGCGGCAGCAGGCGCTCCCACTTCCAGTCGGAACGCCACTCGGTATCGATCTCCACTCCGAAGATGTTGTAGGGGCCTTTGCGCCAGGGGTGAAAGGTTTGCAACCCGGCAATCAATTCCTCCCGGCTGAACTTTCCGAGGTCTGCCGCTTCGCCGATGGCCACCATCTCCTTCAGTTCCAGCCGGGAAGGATTGATGTCCGGCAACGCCTGCAGCGCCTTGAGCCAGCCCGCCATCTTGCCGTGACTGCCCTGGATCATCCTTTCCGACAAGGTCGCTTGCAGTTGTTGCGACCAGAGGTGCTGTCCCAGCGCTTCGAGTTGTGGCCAGAGGGAGTCGTAAAAATTCATTTGATCGCGACCATTGAAACAAAGTTCAAGCACTGGAACCAGAGATCGACAAAGTTAAAGCCCGCCACATGCAGCCGCTGTTGATGACAATCCAGGGTCTCCGGAATCAGCACATTTTCTAACGCCGTCCGTTTTTGGCTGATCTCCAGATCGCTGTAGCCATTAGCCCGTTTAAAGTCATGATGTAACACGACATGAAACTGCTGCTGCTCCGGCTCGGCAAAGGCGATCTTCTCCGAGAGGATGAGGATACCGCCCGGCTTTAACCCCGCATAAATCCGTTTGATCAGCCCTAAACGCTCCTCAACGGGGATGAATTGCAGGGTGAAGTTCAGAACCACGACGGAAGCGTTGGCAATGGCGACCTCCTGGAGGTCGCTACAGATCATCGTCACCGGAACAGTCGATGTCATATCGCGGGCCAGAAGCGCGCGACCCTGCTCAATCATGGCCGGAGAGTTGTCGACAGCGATTATGTCACACTCCGGCTGAGCGATCCTTTGCCGCATGGCGAGGCTGACCGCCCCTAATGAGCAACCGAGGTCATAACAGTGACTGCCTGGCTGGGCATATCTCGCGGCGAGAATGCCGATGGTGGAGATCATCACCCCATAGCCGGGGACCGAGCGTTGAATCATGTCGGGAAAGACCGCAACGACCCGTTCATCGAATTGAAAATCGATCATTTCGGCGAGAGGCGCAGCATAGATGGCATCAGTATTTTTGGTCACAATCTGTGTATCCTTTCGGCGATTCCTTAGTCTGTCGGAGCGAGTTCGATCAGTGAACCATGTTTTTCTTGACATGCTTCCCCGTTGAGTCAATTATCCTCACAGTTCAATACAATGGTTAAACGATAATACTAAACCATTCGCGAGAATGGGACGGAAAGCCTACAGGGTCTCACAGAGATAGCCGGGTCGCCGAAATATCCAGAAGATATTCGGTGACCCGGCTTTTTTTTACCATCAAATTCATAGCTTTGCCTTTATGGTAATTTCGAAAAATTCGGTCATACTACGATACATCATTGAAAGGATCTTATTTGACCCATGTGCCGAATCATTGAACTGATACCCTTATCCAAAACGCTTCGTTTTACAACTCTTTTTGTCCTTATCCTGTCTCTACAGGGATGTATTGCCATGAAAAGAGCTCCTGACGAATACTCGATTGCTCCAAAATATTTGGAGGAAGATGTCATACGAAACGAGTTTTCTGTTGCAAAAGGAGATGACGTCATTGGCCGGTTGGCATTCATCCGTCTTGAAAAGAGCGATACGCTACCAGATATTGCAAGGCACTTCAGCCTGGGACTCAATGAAGTCAGTGCAGCGAATCCCGGGGTAGATACATGGGTACCTGAGGCCGGAGAACGCATCATGTTGCCGCTGAGTTTTATCCTGCCGGACGCTCCGAGAAATGGAATCGTCATCAACCTGGCAGCGATGCGGCTGTTTCAATTCAAAGGGAATAGCGAGCCATTGACGGTGTTGACCTACCCGGTCGGTGTCGGCAAAGAAGACCGTCCCTCGCCCAGAGGTCTCATGCATGTGGAACGCAAGGCAAGCCGACCGACTTGGCATGTCCCTGCCTCAATTGCCAGGGATCATCGGGAAAAAGGGGATCCTCTGCCCGCCAAAGTATTGCCGGGGCCTCTAAATCCCTTGGGAGAATACGCCCTTTATTTAAGTGAACCGAGTTATTTGATCCATGGCACCAATAAACCGGCCAGCGTTGGTCTTATGGCAACAAATGGCTGTATGCGTCTCTATCCGGAAGACGTGAAAAGACTTTTTGAAAACACTCCGGTTAAAACAGCGGTCAACATCGTTAATCAACCCTATCTCCTGGGTCAAAGCAATGGCATGGTTTACATGGAAGTTCATGCATCCACAGAAGACTTGGACGCTGCTGAGTTTGATAAGCTCTATGCAAAATTGAAGAATATCGAAAAGAAATCAGGGCGCACGCTTGACTGGGGTAAAATTAAAAAAATATTGGCTGAGGCGCGCGGGATACCAGTCCCCATCTTTGCGACCAGGCAAGGAATGGGAATAGGGATTGCGGAACCGGTAGAAGTCAAGCACCCAGAGGTATTATATGGCAAGCCCAAAATACCGGAACTGAAAAAAGATGCGTGGTCGGTTTTGGCTGCTGACCTGCGTGACAAGAACGATGCGGTACGGCTTACCGCCATTATCAACCACCAGGGCCCACAAATCCCGGCACGGGTGATTGCAAAGAACTCCAGCTACCAAGTCGTCGCCGGTCCGTACAGCGATATCAAAGAGGCCAAAGATGCAATCAAACGCTTGAAAATTGATTTGGAAATAGAGGGCAGATTGATTGAACCAGTCAAGAAGGGATAGCCGGAAGAGAGGAGGTGAAAAGCGATGCATGGAGAAGGTCGCTGTTTAAAATAAAAAAAGAAGATGGCTGACGAGATTTTCCGTGAATCATTGAAGAAGTAAGACCATTTCGAGGAGGTAATAAACGATGAAAAACCTTTTAGTGTTCACAGTGATGCTTGTTCTTGCCCTCTCTTTTGGGGGTTGCGCAACAACAGGCGACCTTGAAAAAGTTCAGGCGCAGCAAATGATGACTGGTGCAAAAGCTGATCAGGCAGTGCAGGATGCGCAGGCTGCCAAGGCGGCAGCTGATGCGGCCACGTTAAAGGCAGAGGCTGCCGCAATCCGGGCAGAAAATGCTGTAATGATGGCAGAGGAAAGGGCGAGGATCGCAGATGAAAAGGCGAGGATCGCAGACGAAAAGGCCAAGCAGGCTGACGAGATTTTCCAGAAATCAATGATGAAGTAAGTCGATTTTATAGGGAGTCGTAATCTTTGTCCGTTAGAGCTATGGAGAGAAAGTGGCAGGGTTTTGATACTCTGCCACCTTCTTATGCTTTTACCTGGCAAAACTGACTGGAACATTCAACCCTTTAATCTGTCAAAACCATACTAACGAAACGAAGTGGATATGGGTAAAACGCAACGCAGGGTGGTTAAGCGTCTAAACTTTTTCTTTGTCTGCATTATCATGGCTCCAATGCTGCTATGCGGATGCAGTCTCTTTCATGAGGGACATCGGGCCAAGTCGACCTTTGTAGAGGCGAATGTTTTTTTCGGCCAGGGGGACTACGAGGCCTCTCTGACTAAATATCAGCAGATTATTGAAAAGTATCCCACGGTGGCAGACAGGGTTCTTTTCGAGATGGGTATTATTTATGCCTATGCCGGGAATGCGCAAAAAGATTACCAAAAATCTCTGGAATGTTTTCAGCAACTCATAAATGATCACCCGCAAAGCGGTTACAGGAAAGACAGTGAGATGATGATATTTAATATCAATAATATCATTGTCAAGGATCAGACAATTGCTACGCAACAGGCACAGATTGAGGCACTCCGGCTAGAGGTCCAAAACAGGAGAGGTGAGCTCATTGCCTTGCAAAAAAAGCTTGAAGCGCTTGAACAAGAGCTTAACAGCAAAGAGAATGCAATTATTACCCTGAAAAATGAGGTTTTTGTCCTTAAAAATGGACCGGCAGACAAGATTTTGATAGAAAAAAAAGATCGACGATTGACGTTGATCGCAAAGGGCAAGGTGCTTAAGACCTACCAAATAGCTTTGGGGGGAAACCCGATTGGTCCAAAAGAAAGGCAAGGGGATAACAAGACCCCGGAGGGAACCTACGTTATCGATTCAAGAAATAGAGACAGCCGTTATTACCTGTCTCTTCATATCTCCTATCCGAACGAGAAAGACAAAAAAAGAGCAAAGCAACTTGGTGTTTCTCCGGGTGGAGACATTATGATCCACGGCATTAAGAATGGATTCTCGTGGGTTGGTGATCTTCACACAGGGGTTGACTGGACGAAGGGGTGCATTGCCGTTACGGACGAAGAAATAGAAGAAATTGACAGATTGGTGCCAAATGGCACGATCGTTGAGATCAGGCCCTGAAGTCATGATGGGGAGCCGTTGATTCGCTGACTAATTTCCTGCCGCCGTATAAAAAGAAAGGGCCTCTGATTTCTCAGGGGCCCTTTCTTTTATTTATCCGATATCAGATCGTCTCGGATGTTTAACTGGTGATCCCTGCGGGAATCGAACCCGCGTTACCGACGTGAAAGGCCGATGTCCTGACCGCTAGACGAAGGGACCACTATCTTTTCATGCGACGATGTCGCTCTAATCCTGGCTGGGGAGCTAGGATTCGAACCTAGGATACCGGTGTCAGAGACCGGTGCCTTACCGCTTGGCGACACCCCAAAATTTGAGAAGCGATATTTAACAAATGGCGGTATTCAAGTCAAGAAAAAAACTGGCTGATTGGCGATTTTAATTTTCTTGTGACACTCTTTGCGGTTCTTGTCGAATCCGACCGCCACTGGCCGCGGCAATACCTTTCAGCATGCCGTTAAAGACAATATGATGCGCAGGGAGGACAGAGTACCAGTAAAGAATGCCGGCTAAGCCCCGAGGACGAAAACGGGCGGTCTGCTGTAACCGGAAAATGCCGTCACTGACCTTGGTAATGGTGAATTCCAGGGTCGCAACGCCGGGGACCTTCATCTCCGCGATAAGGAGAAGGCGACTTTCTTTCTCTAGTTGTGTGACCCGCCAGAAGTCGATGGTATCACCAAGGCGCAAGTCGAGAGGGCAGCGCCGGCCGCGCTGGAGACCGACACCACCGACAATCCGGTCGGCTAATCCTCTGATCTGCCATAAAAAATTAGCAAAATACCAACCCTGGCTGCCGCCGAGGGAGGTGATGGCCCGCCAGAGTTGCAGGCTTTGGGCTTCGACTTCAATTGTGCGTGCATCGACATAGCACGTCCCCCCTGCCCACTGCGGATCACTCCCATCCCGCCATTCCGCCGGCGGCATGGCGCCGCTTTCTCTCCACGAGCTGAGGACTTGTCCCATACGAATCTCTTCGAGAGCTTGATGGATCGCTTCCCGGCAGTCGAGAAGATGCTGGGGAATGATCGACCGGATCCGGGTGTCGTGACAGATCACCGGATTACGCAGGCCTTCAACCAGAGGGCGGGCGAGGGCGGCAGGGAGGGGCGTGACCAGATTGATCCAGTAGGAACTGAGGCGTGGGGTCAAGACCGGAACGGGGATGACAATGCGTCGCGGCAGCTGTGCTTCTTCGGCGTAGACTTCCATGAGTTTACGGTAGGAGATGACCTCCTCCTGACCGATATCGTAGACCTCACCGGTGGTCCGTTTTTCTGACAAGACGCCAACAAGATAGTGAAGGACATTAATGATGCTGATCGGTTGACAGGGTGTATCGATCCAGCGAGGGGTGACCATGACCGGCAAGCGGTCGACAAGGTAGCGGAGAATTTCGAAGGAGGCACTCCCCGAACCAAGGATGACGCCGGCACGCAGGATCGTGGCGGGAACCTTGCCCTGCTGAAAGATCCGGGCAACTTCGGCACGGGAACGGAGATGTTCACTGAGTTGGTCCGTGTCCTCACCGAGACCGGTGAGATAGATGATCCTCTCAACTTTGCTCTGCGCTGCCGCGGCTATGAAGTTTTCTGCAGCTTTGCGGTCCACGGCAGCAAAATCCTTGACCGCCGCATTCATCGAGTGAACAAGATAGAAAGCACACTGGCAGCCACTCAGCGCTGTCTGCAAGGACTCCGGTGCAAGGACGTCGCCTTGTACGATTTGCAGGCGGGGATGTTGCCCCCAGGATTGACTGGCAATTTTGGCAGGTGTTCGCGCCAAAGTGCGGACGCGAAAGCCGGCGTCAAGGAGCCGGGGGACAAGGCGGGCTCCGACGTAGCCGCTGGCACCGGCAATCAGGATGGGGCGGTGCTGATCATCGGTCATATTGCGTGCCTTTCGGGAATCAGAGCAGCCGATTTACCTTCTTTGACAACAATTGTGCCTGGTTATCGCAGATGACAAGGAGTGGCAACCCTGATAGAATGCCACCCAGAAATCCTCCACTCGAAAGGAATCATTATGTCCCGTTCTCCGGTTGTCGATCAAGAGGCCTGTATCGGTTGTGAAACCTGCACCCTTGTCTGTCCAGAAGTCTTTCGCATGCAGGAAGAAGAGCACAACAATGGCCACAGTCATGGCAAGGCGATGGTTTATAACCCCGCTGGTGCCCCTGAGCCGAAGATCGAAGCTGCCATGGATCAGTGTCCCGCCGCTTGTATCTACTGGGAGTAAGGAGCGCCTAAAGCATGCTTTGCTCCATGAGCCCGGCCAGGGTGAAGTTGACGAGAAATTGCTCATCATCAGGCCGCTCGCGATAGGTAAAGATGACGCCCCAGCATTGGCCGCGATATTCGAGGTTGGCGCGATGTTCGAGAAACTCTTTGCCGTCAACAGAATAGCGGGCTTCATAAGCAAAGCTGGTCTGGTCAGTTAAAGGCATTTTTAAACGACCGGACAGGTAGTTGGCGCCGTCCCCGTCCTCGTCCTTGTCCCGATAGTAATAATCGATGCTCAGTTCGTCGCGCCGACGATCTTTGAGCTGTATGCCGCTCATGACGGAGTTCCAGCGGTGTTCTCCTGCCTCAAGACCATAATTGGCGTCAGAGCGCAAGGTGAGCCACTCTGCGACATTCAGCGACACTTCACTGCGTAACGGGAGAATGGTCTCCGGGGCAGTGGAATCGGCGCTTAAGGCATAGCCGCTTGAAAGACGCAGCCAGAGGCGTTCGACCCGGAGAGAGTTCCCCTCGGCGTCACTCGTTCTCGTCGTCAGGCGGTTGGTCAAAGCGAGTGTGACGCGATCGGTCGGCAAGAAGGAATTTTCAGGGATCAATTCGCTAAAGTCCGCTTGCCTTCCATTGGCAATATGAAGATAGCTGATTTCCGGTTCAATGTCATGGCGGAGGCTACGATTTCCCTCTGCACTGATGAAGGTTCGTTGTAAACGGGTTCCGAGTCTGGCGCTGAGATCGTGAAAGCCGACATCCCCTGCATCATTGGGAGTTTTTGACAGCATAGAGCGATAACCGGCTTCAAGGTCGAGGCTGATACCAGTGACAGGGGTGAGAGCCAGGCGGGCGGCAGGGCGCAGTAACAGTGTCTCGCCAATCGTCGTTTGACCTTGTTGCAGATGAACTCCCTGAACATCGAGACGTAAATACAGGGGGGTTGTCGCAATTCGTTGCGGCAGGATGGCGAGATGAACTGCCGGCAGGCGTGACAGCGGGTAAGCATCAGTCGACGTTGAAAGATCGCTGATATACTCCCCCTGCACCGAGAGATCCGTCTTGTTCCAGGCGCGGGAGAGATAAAGATAGGATTCAACCAGTTCACGATTGTAATCCTTGGCCTCGACGGCAAAATCTTGCAGATAGCTGCGATCACTTACATATTCCAGATTCGTCCGCAGGAAAATTTCCCCCGGCAGAACGCCGCTATGCTGCCATCGTCCAGCGTAAACATCTTTTCTCCCCTCAATGCCAGTCACGTGATACAAAAAAGTTTCGCCACGGTTGACTTCCCCGAAGATATAACGGTACTCCAGTCCCTTGCCGAGGCCGGCGCGTGAATAGCTGTCGAGCAGGAGGGTCGCATCCATATTGCGACCCAAAACTTGATAATAGGACAGATAGGTCTCAAATCCGCGTACGCGAGACATACCGAGGTGGGGAATGAGCAGTCCCGACTCCCGTTCGGTTTTCACAGGATAAAAGAAGTAAGGGATATAAAAAACCGGGATGTCACGAAGATAGAAGACCATATTCCTGGCGCGAGCATAACCCCCCACCTCAACGTCGACAGTGCTGGCACCAAATTTCCAGGCAGGGGGAGTGGCGGTGCAGGCGGTAAAATTTCCGGATGTCACTCTATAGTTATTGGCATCAAGGCGTTCGATGCTTTCTCCGGAGAGATTAAAGCCTTCCTCGCTGAGGTGGGCTTTAGCATGACTGAGACGGGCCTGTCCGCTGGTGAAGTTTAACAAAAGATCGTCACCGACGAGGGTCCCGCTCTTTTCCATCAGCGTAACCTTCCCCTTTGCACCGGCTTCGTTCTTGCGTTTGTCAAACCAGATGCTGTCGGCATGCAGGGTGAGATTCTCCTGCCGCAACGTCGCCGCACCGATGGCGTCAAAACGCTCATCGTTGTAACTGCCGCGCATTTCATCGGCTTCAAGACGAATCGGCTGATTGAGTTGAATGGACATCAACGATTCAGCGTGTGCCTCCGAAATCACCAGGATGAGAAGAAAGAGGAATTGCAGGCAATATTTCAAGATCTCTCCTCTTCTCTGCTCAACAGCTCACGCACGGCTCCGACCAGAAAAAGTGAACCGGCGACGAGGATAATATCCTTCGGCTGGCAGGCGACGCGGGCGGCCTGTAAGCCCTCTGCAACACTGGCAAAGACTTGTGCCGGGACGTTGGACATTCGGGCGACTGTGGCCAGTTTCTCTGGCTCTGTGGCTTTAACCTCCGGAGGGGCGACAGCATAAAGTCTCGTCGTCAGCGGCAGTATGGCGGTGAGGATCTCGTGGAAATTCTTGTCATTCTTTACCCCGACCAGCCAGTGCAGGGCAGGGGCGTTCAAACTCGCAAGGTAGGCAGTCAGTACGGTTGCTCCGGCGGGATTATGAGCGCCATCCAGAAGAATCTGACGCTTTCCCCCCCACCATTCGAGGCGGCCTGGCCAGTAAACCTGCCTTAGTCCCTGACGAATCGCGGCCTCGTCGATGTTAAGCCCTTGCTGACGCAGGCGGAATGCCGCCGTAATCGCCAGGGCTGCATTGTGGGGCTGGTGGTGTCCCGGGAGTCCGGACTCCAGAGCCTGTAGGTGATGATCATCATTGTCTTGATAGTCAAACCCTCCGGAATTATTCACTGTCACGAAGAAGTCACGTCCGGCACAAAGCAGCGGAGTGTGACAAGTTGCAGCTTTCCGGTGGACGATGGCAAAAACTTCTTCTTCCTGTTCACTGCAGATCACCGGCACGCCATCCTTGATGATTCCGGCTTTTTCTCCGGCAATCGCCGTCAGGGTCAGGCCGAGATGCTCCTGATGGTCGAGGCTGATCGGTGTGATCAGGCTCAGGTTGGCGGTGACGGCATTGGTGGCATCGAGGCGTCCCCCCAGCCCGGTCTCAAGGATGGCGATCTCGACTTTGTGCTCTGCAAAGGCACAAAGAGCCATGACCGTGGTGAATTCAAAGAAAGTAACAGGAATCTCTGCACTTAAGGTGCGGAGCCGATTGGTCAGCGCTGCTATCTCGGCTTCACTGATTGCTTTTCCGTTGATGCGGATACGCTCGCAAAAAGATTGCAGATGGGGAGATGTGTAGAGACCGACCCGATATCCTGCTGCCTCGAGGATGGCAGCGAGGAATGCGGCGGTCGATCCTTTACCGTTAGTTCCGGCAACGTGGACACAAAGGAAGTGTTGCTGCGGCATCCCCGCACGCTCTAAAAGTGTGCGGGTAATCTCAAGGCCGAGTTTGATTCCGAAGCGTTGCAGGCCGTAAAGGAATTCCAGGCTCTCCCGGAAATCCACGCGCTTAGCTCTTGGTAAAGATGTGCAGGATTTGGGCGAGGCGATCTTTCATCTCGGCGCGCGGCACGATCATGTCGACCATGCCGTGTTCTAGGAGATATTCCGAGCGCTGAAACCCTTCCGGGAGGGTCTGACGGATCGTCTGTTCGATAACGCGAGGGCCGGCAAAGCCGATCAAGGCCCGAGGTTCGGCAATGTTAACATCGCCGAGCATGGCAAAGCTGGCGGTGACACCACCGGTCGTCGGATCGGTGAGGATTGAGATAAAGGGGATACCGGCGGCCTTGAGTTTGGCCAGAGCGGCACTAGTCTTCGCCATCTGCATCAGAGAGAAGATACTCTCTTGCATGCGAGCGCCGCCGGAAGCGGAGAAGATCAGGACCGGGCGGCGTTCAGCGAGCCCTTTTTCGATGGCACGGGTAATTTTTTCACCGACAACCGAGCCCATGCTGCCGCCGAGAAAGGAGAAGTCGAAGACGGCAAGTGCGACGCCGAGGCCATGAATATCCCCGGTACCACAGATCACGGCATCGGCAGGGCCACATTTAGCGACGGCGGCCTTGATGCGATCTGCGTAGTTTTTACTGTCCTTGAAGTTGAGAACGTCGACCGAAGCGACAGTTGGATCCATTTCGACAAACGTCCCGTCATCAATGATCAGCTCAATGCGTTCACGGGCGGAGATACGGAAATGATACTCGCACTTGGGACAGACATTGAGGTTCCGTTCAATCTCTTTGGTGTAAATGATCTCGTTACAGTTTTTGCATTTGGTCCAAACCCCTTCCGGGATCTGTTTCTTGCGCTCTTCAATCGGCGTCAACGGCGCCTTTTCTTTACTGAACCAGCCCATATGCCTCCAGGGTGTGTCGGGGTTTCCCAACACAGGTCGATATTGCAGTTGCTGTTGTCCAGGGGGAGTGATTGACATCCTCGCCCGCGAAGAAACTTTAACGTGTTTTTCTGCTGTTATCCAGTCCGGCGCGGATCGCTGTTATAAAGTTTTTGACTTCGTCAAGCAGGGCCGGGCTTTGCCGATGCTGGTGGATAATCTTGACCAAGGCACTGCCGATGACGACTCCATCAGCAAAAGCGCCGACGGCGGCGGCATCTTCTGCTGTACTGATACCAAAGCCGACCGCTACCGGTACCGGTGACACGGCCTGAAGATTTTCGACCTCGCCGCGAATTGCGGATGTATCGATGCGAGCTGTTCCAGTCACTCCGGTCATAGAGACGTAGTAGAGATAACCCTGCGCTGCTGCGGCCAGCTGGTCGCGACGTTCCTGCGGCGTCGTCGGCGCAATCAGGGTAATCAGCGGCAGATTAAGGGGGTCAGTGCAACAACGCAGTTCCTGAGCTTCCTCGGGAGGGAGGTCGACAAGCAGAAGCCCATCGACGCCGGCGGCTACGGCATCGGCGGCAAAACGCTTTGTGCCATAGGCAAGTAGCGGATTGTAGTAGCCCATGAGAATGATCGGGGTCGCATTGCTTGCGCGTACTTTGCGCACGAGGTCCAGAACCCGGCTCAAGGTCACTCCTGCCAGCAGTGCCCGTTCGGAAGCCGCTTGGATGACCGGTCCGTCCGCCATCGGATCGGAAAAGGGGATCCCGAGTTCGATGACATCGGCACCGGCGGCAGTCAAGGTGTGAATGATGGCTTCCGTCCTGTCCAGATCAGGATCACCAGCGGTGATGAAAGGGACAAGGGCTGGAGTGCCGCGCTCTTTGGCGCCTTGAAAGGCACGGTTAAGACGATTCATAGTGACAGTGACCTTCGAAAAGATGCGAAGTTTATCCTAGAGCCGCTATCGGGTTCAAGGTTTTTTTCCCCGCGGCCGGTTCCGTCCCGGGGCGCTGCTGTTATTGCCGGGACGGGGCGGGCGCCCCTTGTCTCTGCCGGCTCCGGCGCCAACGCCGGGACGCAACGGGCTGCGTCGCTGCACCTTAGGTTTGTGATAATCCCAGCGGAAATCGCTCTCTTCCGGTATGGAGCTGGGGATCTTCTGGCCGATATACTCTTCAATTTCCGGGAGATGAAAGACCAGATCTTCGTCGGCAAAGCTGATCGCTATGCCGGCGGCGCCGGCACGAGCGGTACGGCCGATGCGGTGGACGTAATCCTCGGCATCCTGGGGCAGGTCATAATTAAAGACGTGGGTGACGGCGTCGATATGCAGTCCGCGCGAAGCAACATCGGTGGCGACCAGGAAGGTGAGTTTACCGTCCTTAAATTCACTGAGGATGCGCATCCTTTTGTTCTGCGGAATATCGCCGGAGATGACGGCGGCATTGTAGCTGTTGGCACAAAAACAGTCGGTGAGGTATTCCGCTTCCCGTTTGGTGTTGACGAAGACCATGGCGCGGGTGATCGTCGGATCCTTGCTGATCAGGCCGAGGAGGAGGGGGAACTTTTCGCGGCGACTGACGTGGTACAGGACCTGCTCGACTCGTTCGGCGGTGACCTGTTCCGGCTCGATGCGGATCTTTTCCGGCAGATCCATGAATTCCCAGGCAAGTTCCATAACCCGCGGCGAGAGGGTGGCGGAGAAGAGCATGGTCTGGCGATTTTCCAAGGTCGGAAGTTTGCGGAGAAGATAACGCAGATCCTTGATGAACCCGAGATCGAACATGCGGTCAGCTTCATCGATGACGACCATCTCGACACTGTCAAAGGAAAAGACCTTCTGCTTGGCATAATCGATCAGACGACCGGGGGTGGCAACAATAACGTCAACCCCATCCTTTAGCGCCTGGCGCTGTTTATCGTAATCCATGCCGCCATAGATTGCCTGCACTTTGAATGGGCAGCCGCTACCGAGAGTTTTAGCGTCAGCAACGATTTGAACCACGAGTTCGCGGGTCGGGGCGAGGATCAGGGCGCGCGGGTTGCAGCCGGTCTTTTTGGGGTGACGGAGGAAACGGGTAAAGAGGGCGATTAAAAAAGCCGCAGTCTTGCCGGTGCCGGTCTGCGCCTGGGCCGCGACGTCCTTTCCATCAAGGGCAAAGGGGATAGATTCTTCCTGGACAGGGGTGAGCTCGGTAAACCCGGCAGCTTCGACTCCGATCAGGACTTCGGGCGGCAGGTTCAGTTCGGTGAATTTCATGAAAGCCTTTCTTGTATAACTACAACATCGTGCGCTGTAGAAGCGGGCTCCAGCCCGCGAATTTAAAGATTGAATGCAAGCTGGAGCTCGCTTTTAGAGTTCTACGCCCATTGCATCGGCGACAGTATGAATATCCTTGTCGCCGCGGCCGGAGAGACAGACGACGATAATAGCATCTTTCGCAAGAGTTGGCGCGATCTTCATGACATAGGCAATGGCGTGGGCACTTTCCAGCGCTGGGATAATCCCTTCGCAGCCGGTCAAGGCCTTGAAGCCGTCCAGAGCCTCGTCATCAGTGATGGATACATATTGAGCGCGACCGATTTCGTGCAGGAGAGCATGTTCGGGGCCGACGCCAGGGTAATCGAGGCCGGCGGAGATCGAATGGGCATGGGCAATCTGGCCGTCATCATCCTGCAGTAGGAATGTCTTGTTGCCATGCAGGACCCCGACTTTGCCGGCACTGATACTCGCGGCATGCTTGCCGCTTTCAATGCCGTGGCCGGAAGCTTCGACCCCGACCAGTTGTACGCTGCGATCATTGACAAAGGGATAAAAGAGCCCCATGGCGTTGGAGCCGCCGCCGATGCAGGCGATGGCCATATCCGGCAGACGTCCCTCCAGGGCGAGGATCTGTTCCTTGGTCTCGCTGCCGATCACCGCCTGAAAATCACGGACCATTTCGGGATAAGGATGGGGGCCGGCGACCGTGCCGATGACGTAGAAAGTGTCGCGCACGTTGGTGACCCAGTAACGCAGGGCATCGTTCATGGCGTCTTTAAGGGTGGCGGTACCGCTGGTAACACCGTGCACCCGCGCCCCCAGAAGTTTCATGCGAAAGACGTTGAGGGACTGGCGGCGAATATCCTCGGTCCCCATGAAAACGTCGCATTCCATGCCGAAGAGTGCGGCGACTGTCGCCGTGGCAACGCCGTGCTGGCCGGCACCGGTTTCGGCGATCACCTTCTTCTTCCCCATCCGTTTGGCGAGGAGGGCCTGTCCGACGGTGTTGTTGATTTTGTGGGCGCCGGTATGGTTGAGATCTTCGCGCTTGAGGTAGATTTTGGCCCCACCCAACTGCTCGGTCAACCGTCGCGCAAAGTACAAAGGACTGGGGCGACCGACATAGTGTTGAAGATAGTAGTTAATCTCCTGCTGAAAGGCCGGATCCGCCTGCGCCAGTCGATATGCTTCTTCGAGTTCGAGGAGGGCGGGCATCAATGTCTCGGCAACATAACGACCGCCAAACTGGCCGAAGTGTCCTTTAATGTCGGGGTAGGTGTACATGTAAGGATCCTTAATGTTTTTTGCTCGAGCGTTGTTACTGCGACTACTATTAAAGGCTGCTGGTCAAGAATTCTGCCGGTAGGTTTTGTTTTTTTTGTCGAGCGCTCCTAAGAAGAGAGGCGTCAGCAAATCCCTCAGAAGCATTACCCCCGGCCTAGACAGGTGATTACCATCAATATAGAGGGACTTTCCCTCCAAACGGGTGATGCACGCACCAGACTTACACAATACTTCGGCTGGGTCTGGAAAATAAAGGCCGTCATGACGTGCCTCCTTCAATAGACGATTCATCAACTCCATTCGCTGGTTATGTTCTGTCAACGGCTGTGAAACTTTGTTGATGTTTCCGTAGATCGCGTTTTTAGCCAAGGCATGCGAGACGTTATAGCTGTAGCTCGGGACGTCCTTAATAATCCACAAATCGACACCATTATCCCGAAAAAAGTTAATGGTATCGACTAAACTCTCTTCAAAGATGTGGTTTCTTTCGGCAGTATTTCGGGAGAGAATATATCCACCATCCTCACGGTCGGTTGAATATTTTGCCCAGAATGCAGACAATATGACCGTTTTTATCTGCTTCTCTATGACGAGGCGGAACATTGCATCGTTGAACTCCTTGCGCACGTCACTTCTTTTATTCTTCTTGTAGACATAAGTGCCCAACAGCGGGGGATTGGAGGCATAAGCCGTGTACCAACCGGTAAGGCCATAGGCTTTAGCCAGTTCGTCCAGAACCGGGACGAGCATGTCGGCGTGACTGTCTCCCCAGAGGAGGAAATCCGGCACTCCATTCGAAGATTTGCCGATACCTTGTATCTGTCGTTTTCCGATCTTTCCTTCAGAAAGTTCAAACCCCGGGTTGTGGATTATATTTTCGCTGGTATTCAAGTATGCAATGGCAGAATCAGGAAAACGAGATGGCGCGCCCTTAGCACCATACGCTATTCCGGCACCGATTACCGCTAGGATGAGTAGTTGTGCAAAAGAGGCGATAAAAAGGGGCTGGCGTTCGGTAAAGATTTGACGACGGCGAAACGGTTGTTCGACAAACAAGTAGGTCAAAATGGCACCGGCCACACTCAGCAGGAGCATCAGGGTGGCAGTGCTGAGACCAAGTTTTTCGTCGGCCGTCAAATATTTAGCAAAGACCAGAGCCGGCCAGTGCCAGAGGTAAAGGGAGTAAGAGATTAGCCCGACTGCAACGCACGGTTTAAGGCTCAGCAATTTACCGGTAAGCGTTGTCCGGCCGCCTCCAGCAGTATTGCCCCAGATAACGAAGAATGCTCCGGTCGACGCGAGGAATTGGGCTGTGAGGGTATTGGATAACGGCAGCAGCGTCACGATTGCTTCAACATCGTAGAGTATGACTGCAGCGAAAATCGCCACCATTCCGCCGATGCCAGCGATTTCCTGAAGTAGGTGACTACTGTGTCGGGCTGTTGCTGTTGTTCTTTTCCCGACGGAAAGAAGTGCGCCGAGCATCAGTTCCCATCCACGGGTGTGGAGCATGTAGAATGCCGTTTCTGGATAATTTTCACTCCAGATGCGCAAACTTAGCGATACGATCGTTAGTATCAGAATCAGTCGACCGAGATGGCGGGGAAAAAATTTAAAGAAGAGGACCAGAATCAGAGGGAAAAAAATATAAAACTGCTCTTCAACTGCCAGCGACCAGGTGTGGAGTAGCGGCATCAATTCAGCTGCTTCGCCAAAGTAGCCAGAGGTTTGTTTCCAAAAGTACACATTGGAAGAAAATCCCGCTAACGCCGCCGCTGATTTTCCAAAACTGACAAAGTCAGGAGGGAGGAGTATAAACCAAGCAATGATTGCGGTGAGGACGGTAGTCACGAACATCGCCGGTAGGATGCGGCGAAAGCGACGCTCGTAGAACTGGATGATGGAAAAACACTTATTATCCAATTCCTTGAGAATGAGTGAAGTGATCAAAAAACCAGAAATGACAAAGAAGACATCGACACCGACAAAGCCGCCGTCAAAACCGGAGTAGCCAGCATGAAAAAACAGCACGACCAGTACCGCGACCGCGCGAAGACCATCTACATCCGCTCTGTACTTGATGTCAGACATCAATTTCTCATTTCCGAAATAATTGTTGTTCTATTGGAGTGGTGCACTCCCTTGATAAAGGCCGCGACTTTTTTTCGATCCTTGCGACCTGGAGCGTCTTCGACGCCGCTGGAGACGTCAACTCCATAGGGCCGGACCGTTTGAATCGCTGCGGCGACATTTTCGGGGGTGAGGCCGCCGGCGAGAATCAAAGGACGTTGTTTGGCTATTTCGGCGGCAATCTCCCAGCTAGAGAGGACGCCGGTGCCGCCGAACGCTCCTGCAACCCAGGCATCAATGAGAATACCGCTGGCTGGGTAAGCATTGAAATCGGTGAAGGTTACATCCTCTCTGATCCGCAGGGCGCGGATCGAACGCCGTGGCGCTTTCCGCACAATTTCCGGGGTTTCATCACCGTGATACTGAATCACATCCAGATGGCAGTGATCGGCAACTTCCTGAACAATGCGGGGATCTTCGTTAACAAAGAGCCCCACCACCGTCACAAACGGCGGGAGTTTAGCGATGATTGCCTGCGCCTTGTCGGGTGTAATGGCCCGCGGACTCCGTTCGTAAAAGACAAAGCCAAGCGCATCAACCCCGCAATCGACGGCGTGTAGAGCATCGTCAATCTCAGTGATACCGCAGATCTTTATTTTGACCATGGGAACCCTTAAAAAGAAACCTTGGGCAGGTTCGCCAGAGATTCTTTGATCGCCTCAGCGGGGTACTCGAAGTCATCAAGTTTACCGGCCAAGTAATCGTCGTATGCCACCATATCAACGTGACCGTGACCGGAGAGGTTGAAAAGGATGGTCTTCTCCTTCCCTTCTTCCTTGGCTTGCAGTACTTCATCGATAGCGCCGCGAATGGCGTGGGACGACTCCGGTGCCGGGATAATCCCCTCGCTGCGGGCAAAGAGGACAGCCGCTTCGAAGCAGGCAAGTTGTGGTACTGCTTTGGCCTCGACGATGCCGGCATGGACGAGTTGCGACACCAGGGGCGAAGCACCGTGGTAACGCAGACCACCGGCGTGGATACCCGGCGGCATGTAGTCGTGACCAAGCGTGTACATCTTGGCGACCGGAGCCATCTTGGCGGTGTCGCCGTAATCGAAGGCATACACACCTTTGGTCAGGGTCGGGCAGCTCGTCGGCTCAATGGCGAGGATGCGCACATTCTTGCCGGCCGCTTTATCGGCAGCAAAAGGGAAGCCGATGCCGGCGAAGTTGGAGCCGCCGCCGTGGCAGCCGATGACGACATCGGGATAATCGCCAACCATGGCCATTTGTTCCTTGGCTTCGATGCCAATGATGGTCTGATGCAGGCAAACATGATTGAGAACGCTCCCCAGTGCATAGCGGGTGTCGTCGCGGGTGGCGGCATCCTCAACCGCTTCACTGATGGCGATGCCGAGGGAACCATTGCTATCAGGGTGAGCAGCAAGGATGGAACGCCCGGCATTAGTCTGGTTCGACGGCGAAGGGATGACGTTCGCCCCCCAGAGCTGCATCATGCTCTTGCGATAAGGCTTCTGCTGGAAAGAGACTTTGACCATGTAAACGGTACATTCAAGGCCAAACATCTGGCAGGCCAGAGCAATGGACGAGCCCCATTGGCCGGCGCCGGTCTCACTGGCGATGCGCTTGGTTCCGGCGATTTTGTTGTAGTAGGCCTGGGGGATGGCAGTATTCGGCTTGTGCGAACCGGCTGGGGAACCCCCTTCATATTTATAATAAATTTTGCACGAAGTGCCGAGAGCCTTCTCCAGGCGATGGGCGCGGAAGAGGGGAGCTGGACGCCAAAGCTTGTAGATCTCGCGCACCGGTTCCGGAATGTCGATCCAACGCTGCTGCGACACTTCCTGTTCAATGAGTCCCATGGGGAAGAGAGGGAGCAAATCGTCGGGGCTGACCGGCTGCATCGTCCCGGGATGAATGACCGGCGCCAGGGGCCCCGGCATGTCAGGGATGATATTGTACCACTGTTTGGGAATACGGTCTTCGGGGAGGAGGATTTTGGTTTGCATGATGATCTCCTTGGATGACATTATGTAGGGGCGACGCATGCGTCGCCCTGGGCAAGGCATGCCTTGCCCCTACGTACAATTAATCTAAAAATTCTTCGAGCTTCGCTCCAATATCTTCTTCACGCATTAACGCCTCGCCGATAAGGAATGCCCCGGCGCCGGCAGTCAGAAGGCGTTTAATGTGAGTACGGTTGTTGATGCCGCTCTCGGCGACGACGAAGCGATCAGCAGGGATCAAAGGACGCAGCCGTTCTGTCGTCCCGAGATCGGTGACAAAGGTGCGCAGCGAGCGGTTGTTGATGCCGATCAGTTCACAATCCGTCTGCAGTGCCAGTTCCAGTTCCGCCTCATCGTGAACTTCGAGGAGGACGTCAAGATGGAGTTCGCTCGCCAGAGAGGCAAAGTCACGTAGTTGCTGCAGGTCGAGCATCGCCGCAATCAGCAAGATGGCATCGGCACCGTAAGCACGGGCCTCGACAATCTGATAGGGATCGCAGATGAAATCCTTGCGCAACAGCGGCAGGCTGACCTGTTCACGGATGAGTCCGAGATAGCCGAGATGGCCGAAGAAGAATTTTTCGTCGGTGAGGATCGAGAGGCAGGTGGCACCGTGCGTCTGATAGGTCTCGGCAATAGTGAGCGGATCGAAATCAGAGCGGATAATCCCCTTGCTCGGCGACCCCTTTTTAACCTCGGCGATGATCGCTGTGCCTCCCGATTCATGCATGGTACGCAGAGCACGGATGAATCCCCGGGGCTGATCCTCGGCCAGAGAGAGGCGGTCGTGGAGGCGCGTCAGTGGGAATTTTGCCTGGGCGACAGCTACCTCTTCGCGTTTATAGGCGACGATTTTTTGCAGGATGTCAGGGGTGTTGGTCATGTTGTTTCCGTGTTATGGGTTGGTCAATTGCGCCAACTTCTCGATCTGCGCCAGAGCGCGGCGAGAATCGATCGCCTCGGCGGCGAGCTTGAGGCCCTCCAGCGGAGTGGCCACCTTGCCGGCAGCCACCAAGGCAAAGGCAGCGTTGAGAAGAACGACGTCGCGTTTCGGACCACGCTCTCCGGCAAGGACGGCGCGGACGATGACGGCATTTCCCTGAGCGTTGCCACCGCCTAGATCGGCCATGCTGCAGGGTTGCAAGCTGAACTCCTCCGGAGTGATGCTTCCGATTTTCACACCGTCTGCGGTCACCGTCGCGATCGTGGTGGCGCCGGTCAAGGTGATTTCGTCCATGCCGTCGCTGCCGCAGACGACGAAGCCTTTGCGGCAGCCGAGGTTGTGCAGCACCTGGGCGAGGGTCTCGACGAGATCTTCGCGGTAAACGCCCATGACTTGACAGTCAGCCTTGGCCGGGTTGGTCAAGGGGCCGAGGATGTTGAAAATGGTTCGAATCCCGATCTCCTTGCGCGGCCCGATGGCATACTTCATCGCCCCATGCAGGGCCGGAGCAAAGAGAAAGCCGAGACCTATCTCGTTGATGCAGCGCTCAACGACTTCCGGGGTCACATCGAGGTTGACGCCGAGGGCTTCAAGGACATCGGCGCTGCCGCAGGCGGAGGAGACGGAACGGTTGCCGTGTTTGGCGACCTTGACGCCGCAGGCTGAGACGACAAAGGCAACGGTGGTTGAGATGTTAAAGGTGTTGGTGCCATCGCCGCCAGTCCCGACGACATCGAGGATCGTCTCCTGATCAAGATTGATGTCGTCGCGATCGATATCGAGGACATTACGGCCGACCCGGATCGGCGTGGCGCGCTCGCGCATAACACGGGCGGCCCCGGTGATCTCGGCAACGGTCTCTCCCTTCATGCGCAGGGCAGTAATGAAGGCGCCGATCTGCGCCGGAGTCGCGCCGCCGGACATGATCTGGTCCATGACCTCGATCATCTCCCCTTCCGAGAGATCCTGGCGTTCCACAACTTTTGCAATGGCGCTCTTGATCATGACAACTCCTTCTTGGGGGCAATTACAAGCATCTCCCCTACAAAACTCAGGTCATCTCCAGAAAGTTTTTCAACAGTTTTTTGCCTTCGACCGTCAAGATCGATTCCGGATGGAACTGGACACCCCACAGCGACTGGACACGGTGTTCGACAGCCATGATTTCATGGTCGGTCGTCCAAGCGCTGATGCGCAGGCAGGAGGGGATCGATTTGCGTTCGATGACCAGGGAATGGTAGCGCGTCGCTTCAAAGGGATTGCTGAGGCCGCGAAAGAGTCCGGTGCCGTCATGGTGGATTTCGCTGATCTTGCCGTGCATCAATTTTCCGGCACGAACGATCTTGCCGCCAAATGCTTCGCCTATGGCCTGATGGCCAAGACACACACCTAAAATCGGGATGCGGCCGGAAAAGTGGCGGATGGTCTCAACCGAAATCCCTGCTTCTGCCGGTGTTCCAGGCCCAGGCGAGACCACAATGCGGCGCGGATGCTTCGCCTCGATCTCTTGCATGGTGATGGCATCATTGCGATAAACTTCGACTTCTGTCCCAAGTTCTTGAAAATATTGAACGAGATTATAGGTAAAGGAGTCGTAATTATCGAGCATGAGTAGCATGAAAATACCCCTGTCAAAAGAAAATGGCAGCTTTATTCGGGTTACGGAAATAATTAAATAGCAAAGAAGTGCACATTAATAGTCCTTTTCGTCAAGAATCTCAAGCTTAGAATCATTGGCGGGTACGGCGCATTGGTCTGTTAGATGAAAAAACCCGCCACAATTTCGGGCGGGCACTTTCTTCGATGAATAGTTCACAGGTCAAGCAGACATAAAGCTGGCCAAGTGCTACTTGATATCACGACGCGTGGCAAAAATCAGGATTTTTTGATCAGTGAAGCTCTCAACTTCACCGGCAAAGGTTTCGAGCTTGAAGTAGTCCTGCACCTTGGCCGGAGCGTCGATAAAGGTTCGATTCAATTGTTGAACCGCTTCCCGACTCATACCTGTTCGTTTTGCCCACTCCTGAAACTCATGGGTTTTGGGAAGGATTTCCGTTTCACGGACATCAAAGCCTGCTTCATCGATCATTCTTACCCATTCCTCCTGCCGGTAGGACTGAACATGGGTAACATCTCGTGATTTTTCAATTTTCTGTAAAAATGCAGCGATCTCTTCCTCTTCGGGCAGAAGTGTGTCGACGATGACCAGTCGGCCTTCTTTGCGGCGTAACACCCGGTGAAACTCCTTGAGCGCCCGCGGGACGTCCTGAAAGTGATGAGGGGCGATGCGACAGGTCAGGATGGTAAAGGCGCCGGAAGGGAAGGGAAGGTCTTCGGCATCGGCTTCGCGAAAGGTGACATTCTCAACCCCACCTTCTTCACTGATATATTCTTGCGCTTTTTTGAGCATTTGCATGGTCAGGTCGGAGGCGACGACGCTGCGGACATAAGGGGCAAAATAAAGCGCGGTGTGACCGCCACCACAGGCGACATCTAGCATCACGTCATCCTGGGTCGGTTTGAGCAAGCGTACTGCCTCGGAGAGATCTTCTCCTTGGGCAAATCCTTTGTTGCGTACATAACCATCGGCAGTCCGTCCAAATTGTTCACGGACTTTATCCTTGAAGTTGCGGGCCATAAATTTCGCTATCCTTTGTGGCGGAATTTTCCGCGAAATGATGAATTATCAATATAGCACGAAAAAAGACGCTTGAAAAGCGAACTTAAACAGTGAATTTATTGTCCCCCTTAATGTTGACAAGGAATGTTAACTTTACGGGCATCTGCGCCGTTCTTAGCCTTCTTTCCCTTCCTTTTTCTTGATCCTTTGCCAGTAATGCATGCGTTCACTTATCGTCTTTTCGTAGCCATGTTCGGTCGGCCGATAGTATTGCGTCCCCTGGAGAGCTTCCGGAAGATATTCCTGCGCGAGATAGCCTTTGCTTGAGTCGTGAGCATATCGATAACCTTGATGATAGCCGAGGTCCTTCATTAATTTGGTCGGGGCATTACGAATGTGAAGAGGGACCGGCAGGCCGCCGCTTTTACGCACTTCAGCCAAGGCTGCATCAATGCCGAGATAGGCAGCGTTGCTCTTGGGGGCGGTGGCGAGATAAGTGGCGGCCTGTGCCAGCGAGATGCGCCCTTCCGGCAAACCGATAAGATGGACGGCCTGTTGGGTGGCTACTGCCACCTGTAGAGCACGAGGGTCGGCATTGCCGATATCTTCGGAAGCGAGGATGACCATGCGCCGGGCAATAAAGATGGGATCCTCCCCGGCATCGAGCATCCGTGCCAGCCAGTACAGGGCGCCATCGGGATCGGAGCCGCGCATACTTTTTATAAAGGCGGAGATGATATTGTAATGCTCTTCAGCATTCTTGTCGTAACGGTTGGCGCGGCGTTGCAAGGCATCGCGGATAATATCGAGGGTGATAGTTTGCTGCGACGCCGAATCGGCCGCAACTTCGAGGGTGTTGAGGGCGATGCGGGCATCCCCCTGTGCCATCTCCGCCAGGTAGTCAAGGGCCTCGGACTCGACCGTCAACTGCCGCTCGCCAAGGCCGCGCGGGTCGATGAGGGCGCGTTCGAGGAGGCGGCGGATCTCACTCTCCGGGAGGGGTTCAAGGACAAAGACCCGCGAGCGGGAAAGGAGGGCGGCATTGATCTCAAAGGAGGGATTTTCGGTGGTAGCGCCGATCAGCGAGATCTCGCCGCGTTCCACATAAGGGAGAAAAGCATCCTGCTGCGCCTTGTTGAAGCGATGGATTTCATCGACAAAAAGCAAGGTTTTACGTCCATGGTAGCGCCGTTCCTCCCGGGCTTTGGCGACGATCTCCCGCACCTCTTTGATCCCGTTAAGGACGGCAGAGAAGAAGACAAAGCGACTCTGGGTGGTCTGGGCGATAACCTGAGCCAGGGTCGTCTTCCCGGTCCCTGGCGGCCCCCAGAAGATTGCAGAGGTGAGGCGGTCGGCTTCAATTAGTCGCCGCAGGATCTTTCCGTCGCCGATGAGGTGAGCTTGTCCGACCACTTCGTCAAGGCGCTGCGGACGCATCCGTTCCGAGAGAGGGCCGTTCTTTTCCGGGGCAATTTCGTCAAAGAGATCCATTAAATTATGTCCGTCACAATAAGGATATTTTCAACATAAGTTAGCATACGAAGATAAAGTTCGGCAATATGATGCCGTCTGTAGAGATTGCTGCAGCCTTGGTATATTCCAAAAAATTAAGGCCGCTCCCGAATGAAGGAGCGGCCTTAATGATCAAATGAAGAGAAAGAAGATTACCATGAGTAGCCAATGGCGAGGTTGCCGGCCGGTTGTGGCCGATCGATCGGTGACATAGCGAAGCCACCTTTAACGACATAGCGTTCTTTGAAGCGAGCGCTCAAACCGAACGCCAATGAATACTTGTCCATATAGACGCCGGTGCCGGCAGCTATGGCAAAGGTTTTTCCCGGCTCGACCTGAGGCAATCCGGCCAATCCGGCCGCCAAAGCAACTCCGGCAGCAAATTGGCGTACATTGACGGCATCGTAATCGCCGGTACCGTCATCAACACCATGCACCTGAACCGGATTACCATTACTGGAGTTCGAAAATGTTGCGCCGTTATCGTTCAAGGTCAAAGAACTGGAATTCACACCGCCGGATACCGTGGTCTGTCTTTCTGTGACAACGATGCCGTGGGTATTGCCGATGCCATTTGTCAGGGTCATGGAGGCAGTCGACTCGCTGGCAAGACCGCTCACGTTGGTTAATTTGCCGTTGGCATCGACGACGGTCTGTGAACCGGTGGACCCCTTCATCACGATGGCGGTACCGGCCGATGTACCTTGGGTGGCTATATTCAATATGCTGGTTCCAGAGTCAGACCCGATAACAGTGGTATTAGCCGAGTTGCTGGATACGTAGTCAAGTGTACCGTTAATGTACACGTTGCCGTCCACTAGTAGATTTCCATTGATTTTGTTTTGATAGGTCTTGCCGTCTACTATTCCACCAACTGAGGAACCGGGAGTAACCGTCTGTGCTGAATTAAAAATTGTCAGGCCGCCAGAGTTGTTACCGGATGTTGTGCCGATTGTGCCGTTGGTGGCCAGTACAGTCCCGGCGGTCAGGCTGGCGGTGCCATCTTTTACCGTCAGGGTGCTGTTACCGCCACGGGCAGTTACCGTCGTGCCGACATTGTTGCTGCCGATGGCGTTGGTGCTGACAAGGGCGTTGTTCGTACCCATGTTGTTCATTGAGTTGGCGGTTGTGACACCGATGTTGTTGGTTCTTGCTTCGATATTGTTGATCCCGGTAATCGCGTTGGCGGTTAGATTGTTGCTGCCGTTGGTCCCGGTAGCGGATAGTGTGTTCGACTGGTTAGCTGCATTGGCCGAGACGGTGTTGCTGCCGGTTTCTGCGGTCACGGTATTGTTGGTGTAACCGGTGATGGTGTTGCCGCCACTGGCCGCATTGATCAGGTTGGCGTCATCGGCGTTGTTATTGGTTGCTACCAGCGAATTCTTGCCATCGGTCGCGGTCACGCTGTTGTCGAGCTTGGCTGTGACGCTGTTGGAGCCGGTGACTGCGTTCACGGTATTGTTGGTGTAACCGGTGATGGTGTTGCCGCCACTGGCCGCATTGATCAGGTTGGCGTCATCGGCGCTGTTATTGGTTGCTACCAGCGAATTTTTGCCATCGGTCGCGGTCACGCTGTTGTCGAGCTTGGCTGTGACGCTGTTGGAGCCGGTCACTGCGGTCACGGCATTGTTGATATAGCCAAAGATTGCATTGGAGCCAGTAGCAGCGTTGATTGCGTTGTTGCCGGTGGTAGCGGTGATGCTGTTGCCAGTGCCGCCGACCAACTGATTCTGCTGGGTAGCGTTCAACAGGTTGTTGGTGCCTGCGCTGATGGTGTTGGTGGTGGTGGCAGTGAGGGCGTTGGACGCTCCGGTCATGGCGTTAGTCGAAGACCCTGCATTACCGATGGTGTTAACCGAGTTGATGGTGGCAACGCCGATGTTGTTGCTCTTTGCCTCCACATTGTTGGTGCCGGTGTTGGCATTGGCGGTCAGGTTGTTACTGCCGTTGGCCCCGGTTGCGGAGAGGGTGTTCGACTGGTTGGCAGCGTTGGCCGAGACAGTGTTGCTGCCGGCGATAGCGTTGATGGCGTTGTTGCCGGTGGTAGCGGTGATGCTGTTGCCGGTATTGCCGACAATCGCCACGCCGCTGTTGTTTACCAGGAGGCTGCTGGCACCGCCGGTGACTGTGGTTGATGCCCCAGCATGGTTATTGCCGATGTTCGTTGTCGAGGCTGAGTTGGTGGTGTTGATTGAAACTGTGCTGCCTGTTATCCCGACGATTCCGGTGGTATTGCCGATGCTGGTATTGTTGGTAGTGCCAACATTGATGTAGGTGTTGCCGTTGATGGTATTGGTTCCGCCACTCAGAGCACTCACAGTGTTGTTGATGCCCTGGATTGTGTTGACTCCGGTCGTGCTGCCGAAGGTATTGGTTGCACTTGCGCCAGAACCGAAGGAGTTGGTTGTATTTGAGCCAGAGCCGAAGGCGTTGTATGTGGAACTTCCGGTGCCGAGAGTTGTTTGGCCGGATGAAGTGAGGGTGTTGGTGCTAATATTGCCGGTATTGCTGATAGTGTTGGAATTAATCGTTGTGATGTTGCCGGTGCCGGCGCCGAGTGTTGTTATCCCGGTGATATTGTTGCCGGCCGCCGCAATACTCCCGCCAAGGGTTGTACCACTCAAGGTGGTGAATGTACCGATGGCGCCCGAGACAGTGCCACTGGCAGTGAGCGAGTTGGTGCCGATACTGCCGGAGTTGATGATAGTGCCTGAGTTTAGCGTCGTGATGTCGCCGTTAGCTGCACCGAGTGTTGTTATCCCGGTGATATTGTTGCCGGCCGCCGCAATATTCCCCCCAAGGGTGGTGCCATTCAAGGTGGTGAATGTCCCCGTAGCGCCGGATACTGTGCCTGTGGCTTGAAGGCCGGTGGAAATAATGTTGCCTATATTGGTGATGGTGCCGGTATTGGTAATACCCTTGGTCGTAGTGGCACCATTTACGTTAAGAGTTCCCGAGATGGCCGTGTTGCCCGTAGCGGAATCAACTGTAAACACATTGGTATAGGTTCCAGGCAAAAAAGGGATCAGGTTGGGAGTGTAGTTACGGACTGCTAAATTACCCGTAACGCCAGTCGTGCCAGAAATATTGACAACGTCTGAAGAAATATCAATATACCCACCATCAGGTTGATAGTCGCCGCCGCCTCCTGATCCTGATTTAGTACTCATGACTTTGATATAAGACTCTGCTCCTGCCACGCTAGTATCAGCAAAACCTTCGCCATTGGAAGTTATTATTGCACCTTGACTCTGACCCAGGCTGAGCCACCCTGTGCTATTGCCTGTTACCCGTGCATTCTGTTCGGACGATATAGATTCAGCAGCAAAGGCATTTCCGGAAAAAAGACCGCCAGACGCAATTAAGCTAAAACACAGAAGACTTCCCAACGGTAAAAGCATACCTCGTTTCATAATCCGACTCCTTCTCATAAATTTCCCTACCAATAGCTCGGCAGTTGCCGTCATTCTGGGTTGAGTTTGCCCATCAGCATGATGCCTTTGCGCCATGGGATTCGTTTGCACGATCTTTGTCTTGGGTTTCATCTTTTTTGCCATGTCTCTACCTCCAGTGGTTGGTTTATTGAACGATCTCTTTTTTGATCGACACACAGCCATCGCCGGCCGGCATCAGGAAAATTTTGACGAGCTGTCCACCGTCAAGCATGTGAACCGTTTTCGATAGTAGACCGATCTTCTTGAATGCCCCGAAGTTCTTGTCCGCCACCTCCGCGCAGGTTGCTGGCCAGAAAACAACGGTCTCGTACAAGCTGCCACAGCCGTTTACCTGGTTGGGGGCGAAACTGGCACTGGCGTAGGCAGATGGTCCATCCCCCATGGGAATCTCCAGGGAGACGGAGACCAGTTCCTGATCAGGTGCTGCAGGCGGTGTAAACAGAATGGCCCCAACCCCCTGGCTACCAGAGGTGAGGAAGTTGGCCACCTGATTGACACGACTGGCGCAGGCCAAAACACCGGCACTGACCGTAGCCTGAGTGATGCCGTTCACAACCGGGGCGGGATCAGAGTGTTGAGATTGTGGCGCGATCATTCCCGGTGCTTTAGTATCGGCAGCGGTTGTCGGCAGCGTTGTGAATAGCTGGAGCACAATGAACAGCAGGGCGACCCGGAGACTTATCCTTGTCATTTAATGGCCTCTGAGTAATCCGCACCTGTCGTTATTTTTGTAAGGTGTTGCCGGTAAATGGGACATTCCTGAAAGCGTTCCATGCAGTACTGAGCGATATTTGGCACGGTACGACCGGTCACATTGCGGCAGTAACATTCCGCAAAGGGCTGGAGCGAGTATTCGCAGAGATAGGCTGCAGCCTGGTGACTGCTATTGGGGACGGAGTTAATCATGGAGTTTTTAGTTAGCACGGGGCGTGCCTGTTTATAAAATAAGTAATTACGGTTAGATAGGCATTAATTATGCGACATGAACTATTCAAAAAGAATAGTCTCTATCAATATTGACTAGCTAAAATGGATAGTTTTTAAGGGTAAGATGCTGTGGTGGGCCACCTTGTGGTCGGCGGTATTTCAACTTGAATATGGATTGCTTGTGTGTATGATAGCGGCCATGAATTCGATAATTCCTCTCATCTTTCGACTGGCGCTGGTCTCCCTCCTCTCTTTGCTTCTCCCCGTCGTTGCTCTTGCCGTAAATTTTGCTGCTGGCGCAAAAGCGCCGGCCGGCCATCAGTTTAAGCTCTATCCCTATTTCTATAGTGCTGACACCAAAACAGACAAGGATGGGAATCCTGCTATCAGGGAGTTAGGGCTGAAAAAATACGGTGTCCAGATCTTTAACAGTTATCAGACCGGAGATCTGAATCTGAGTGCGATTATTCCGATCAGTAGGGTGGAGGTTGCCAAATTTGACGCAGTCGATAGCGGGATCGGTGATATTCAGTTGCGGCTGGGTTACTACCTGCCGGTAGAATGGGCGACCTTCCTCCCGGTTTTGATGGTCAAGATCCCTTTCGGGAACTACGACAAAAACGCGCTGGTCAACGTCAGTGACGGCCAGAGCGACCTGGTCGCCGAACTCTATTTTTTCAAACTGGTACAGCCCCTATCGTTCGATGCAGTGATCAAATACGCCAAGCGCTTTCGCAATCACGACAACGACTTCACTCCCGGCAACGAATTCAGCGCCGAGGGCCTTCTCACTTGGCGTCTGGCTGAAAAAATCCGGTTCGGACCGGCCATTAATTTTGTCGTGGGAGGAGAGAACAGGCGGGAAGGAAAGAGTGTTGCCGATAGCGGTCTGATGCGACTTGCCGCCGGAGGAGAGTTATATTATGCCCGCATTGACCGTATGATTATCTCATTGGCCGCCTATCAGGATCTGCTGACGCGCAATAGTAATTCCGGCATTCTGGTCATGAGCCGCTTCGCCATAGATTTTTAACAGATTGGTCCTCATGCCGGGTATAGGCGGTTGGCTGCCCGACTACACTTCATCTGTGGCGATTTCATGTTTTTCCAGGCGCCGCCGGAAGGTGTAATAATTCATCCCCAGCATCGTTGCGGTCTTCATGCGCTTGCCGCCGCAGAAGCGGAGCGCCTCCTCCAGCGACCATTTTTCCAGCGCATTGATGCCGCAGGGGAAGGGCGGCGGCGTCGACTGACCGTTGCCGGCGGGGAGGGCGACGGCGACAGGGGCTTTGTCCGCCCCACCAATCTCTTCCGGCCCGATGACCTTCCCCGCATTTAACGCCGCGCGGCGCATCACACTCTTTAACTGGCGGACGTTCCCCGGCCAGGGCATGTTGCAGAGGTGGCGGCACGCCTCATCGTCGAGGAGAGGAATATCGCGATCGAGTTCATCGCAGGTTTCACGAAGGAACTTGAGTGCCAGCGGCACGATCGTCTCCGTTGCTTCCCGCAAAGGGGGTAGGGTAATGGTGACGTCGGCGAGGCGGTAGTAGAGGTCTTCACGAAAGTGACCGGCCATGGATTCTTCTTTGAGGTTGCGGTTGCTGGCGCTGATGATCCGCATATCGACCTGCTTCTCCGTGCTGCTGCCGACCGGTATAAACTTTTTCTCTTCGATAAAGCGCAGCAACTTAGCTTGGAGGGGGAGGGGACAGGCATCGATATCATCGAGAAAAAGCGTCCCCCCCTGGGCAGACTCCACCAGACCGGCGCGGGTCCGATCGGCGCCGGTGAAGGCGCCCTTGAGGTGGCCGAAGAGCTCACTTTCGGCCAGGTGCAGAGGCAGGGCACCGAGCTGAACCGCAACAAAGGGTCTTTCCCGGCGCGGGCTCAATTGGTGAATAATGCTGGCGAGGCGTGATTTTCCACTGCCGGTCTCGCCTTCCAGGAGGACATTAAAGGAGGTTCTGGCGACACGCGCAGCCTGCTCTGCCACTCCCTGCTGAGCCGGGGTGCTCCCGAGTTGGAACTTCAGCGTCGCGACCAGTTCGTCCGAGAGTCCCTGAATCTCGCGGCGTTGCAACACCGGCAGGGCAACCCTGGCAATGACGGCGAGGAGTTCATCGGTATCGACCGGTTTGCGGACGAAAGCGGCGGCCTGAAGTTCGATAGCCTTGAGCAGATAATCGGTCTCGGTGAAGGCGCTGCAAAAAATCAGCGGCGTATCAGGCGCCAGTTTTTTCATCTGCACCGCCAGTTCGAGCCCGTCCATCACCGGCATGCGGATATCGCTGAGCACTAGGTCGGGGCGCTCGGAAGCGATCAGGTTTAGGGCTTCGCGGCCATGGCGGGCCGGGATGACACGGCCGCAGTAGAGTTCGAGAAAGGAGACGGTCTCGCGCCGTAGTTCATCTTCATCCTCGACTAGCAGGAGGGTGAGGAGTTTCAGCTCGCTCATACTGGTCTCCTTAAGGGGAGTTCGATCCGGAAGGTGGTGGCGCCGGCCTCCCCTGACAACAGGCTTAGATGCCCCCCCAGGCTCTCGTTGACGATCATCTTCGACATATAGAGACCGATCCCGCTGCCGCCACTCTCCTCCTTGGTGGTGAAGTAGGGGTCGAAGATGCGTGGGGCGATGCTGGTTGGAATGCCGGGGCCGTTATCGCGGATATCGATCCACAAATTGTCGTCTGCGCCGTTGGCTAGCAGCACGAGAATCCACCCCTCGGCGGGGGCGCCCGTGGCGCTGCGGCTGCCGAGAATGGCGTCGCGGGCATTCCCTAACAGGTTGAGGATCACCTGTTTGAATTCGTTGGGGAAACCCTCCACCAGCAGGATCTCTCCTAGCGGGACCTGCAGGTCGACGCGGATGCCGCTGCTGGTAAAATGCGACTCCAGCAGGCGCAGGGAGTCGGTGACGCAGGTGGCGGGGGAGAAGAGCACCCTCTGCTTGTCGGGCCGATAAAAGCCGCGAAACTCCTCGATGGTGTCGGACATGTGGTGGATCTGGCGCATGGCGCTGGTCTTGAACTCGGAGAGGCTCTCCGGGGTCAGCCCTTGCGTGGTCCCCACGGCATAGGTGCGCTGCACCATCATCCCCAGGGTCGCCAGGGGTTGGCGCCACTGGTGGGCGATGGCGTTGATCATCTCCCCCATGGCCGCCAGGCGGGAGTGGTTAGAGAGTTGGCGTTCCTGAACCATGCGGCGCGTGGTCTCCACTTCGACGCGGGTCTGCAGGGTGGCCGAGAGCTCGCGATAACTTTTCTCGCTCTGCTGCAGTTCTTCTTCGACCCGGCCGCTGGTCAGGGAGAGGTAACTGTAGGCGATCATCAACTCGACGATGATGCCGTAGATCATCAGCCAGCGTAGCAGGGTGTCCTCGTTCAGGTTCACCTGCACGGTGTCGGGTGCGGATCCGGTCGCGTAGAAGAACCAGAACCGCAGTGCCAGCAGGAAGATCAGCGGCAGCAGGGAGAGGGAGAGCAGCCACTGCATGGAGTTGCTGCGCGCTCGGGCGTAGAGGAGCGGTTCCAGTGCGACCCGCGTAAAGAGGAGCGTCAGCACCAGGCTGATGACGATGATGCGGGCACCCATATGCTCATGGACATAGAAGTAATAGCACTGGTTGACCAGGAAGAGCAGCACCAGAATGAGGTTGAGCGGGGTCCCCCACCACCGGCTGCGAATGCCGTAAAACTTCTGAATTCCGACATAAAGCAGCAGCGGGTGCAGCATGATCAGGGTGTTTCCGAGGATTTTGGGGATGAACTGAGGCTGCAGGTTAAAGAGGAGCAGGGTCAGGGTTGAGCCGACCGACCAGCAGGCGGTGCCGGCGATCCAGGTACGGAAGCCGGGATAGGTGGTGCGGGTGCGCCAGGTGTGAAGGAGAATCAGCACCAGGGCAAAGTCAACAAGTATGCTGATGAACACTATGGTGGCGGTGTCGAAAGTCATGGGAATACCTTAACAGGCAAAGACCGGTTGCTGGTCGAGTACGGTTCAAATTGGGAAGCTGCGAAGGGTTTCCGTCGGTTGTCTCTGCCCTAGATTTATATAAATCAGCAATTTTGTCGAGCCATTTAATCTCTCTGCCGGAAGGAGTTTAATCTTCTACACACAGGCTTGGACTCTACAGCAAACCTGTGCTAATAATATACACCATTTCACTGGGAAGGATCATCGATGCAAAGGGTTGCCCTCTACGCCAAAAAGAATCATCCCCATGCCAGCATCTTTGCGGCTGAGGTCATGAACTGGCTGCTGTCGCGCGGACTCGAGGTCCTTCTCGAAGAGGATCTCGCCAAATCATTGTCGATCCGCCGTGACTATGTCGATAGCGATATCCCCGAACGGGCTGATCTGGTGATCATCCTCGGGGGGGATGGCACTTTGATTTCGGTGGCGCGTCATCTCGGGGACCGGGAGAAGCCGATCCTTGCCGTTAACCTTGGCAGCCTCGGTTTTCTCACCGAGATCACCAAAGATGAAACCTTTGCCACGCTAGAGCGGGTTCTTGCCGGGGACTATGAACTTTCAAGGCGGATGAAACTCGATTGTGTGGTGCTGCGAGACGGCATTCAGGTTGGGCATTATTCCGTCCTCAATGATGTCGTGATCAACAAGGGCGCACTGGCGCGGATCATCGATATGGAGGCGATGGTCGACGGACATTACCTGACCACCTTCAAGGCCGATGGCCTGATCGTCGCGACCCCGACCGGTTCGACGGCTTACAACCTGGCGGCCGGTGGCCCGATTATCGATCCCCAGGTTAACTCTCTGGTGATTACCCCGATCTGTCCGCATACTCTGACCAACCGCCCCCTGATTGTCCCCGGTGATGCAGTGATTCGCCTGCATGTCACCTTTGATGATCAAATGGTTCATCTCACTGCCGACGGACAGGTGGGGATGCAGCTGCAGCTTGGGGATATTATCGAGTTGCAGCAATCGGCCGTTCACACTCTGCTGATCAAGAGTCCGACCAAGGATTATTTCGAAGTTCTTCGTGCCAAATTGCGCTGGGGCGAACGGTGATTTTGCACCTTCTTCAGGATCCTTTCTATGCTCTGTGAACTGAACATCCGCAACTTTGTCATCATCGATCGTCTCTCCCTGACCTTTGCGGCGGGATTGAACGTCCTCACCGGTGAGACCGGTGCCGGTAAGTCGATTATCATTGATGCCATCGACCTCCTTTTGGGAGGAAAGGCACGGACTGATCTGATCCGTACCGGCGAAGAGGAAGCGGTGGTCGAAGCCCTCTTTGATCTGAGGGCGGCGGCCAATCTCCGGGCAGCTCTGGCGGATGCCGGCTTTGATAATGGCGACGAACTGCTGGTGCGGCGGGTTCTGTCGCTGTCGGGGAAGAATCGTATCTATGTCAATGGCACTCTGGCGACGGCAGCCCAGCTGCAAACCTGGCTGACGCAAATTGTCGCAATCTATGGCCAACACGAACAGTTTACTCTGGCACGGGCCGAGACACATGGCCAACTTCTCGACAGCTATGCCGGGATCTTGATAGAGCTGTCGTCTTATCGCCGCCTTTTTGAGCAGATCAGAAAGCTGCGTGAAGAGTTGGCTCGTTTCGATCGGGCCGAGCAGGAACGGCAGCAGCGTCTTGATCTCCTCGACTACCAACATAAGGAGATTGCTGCCGCTGATTTGCATCCCGGTGAAGATGTGCAGTTACTGGCCGAGCGCACCTTGCAACAGCATGCGGAGAAGCTGGCGGGGATTGCCGGGGGCGGCTACGATGATCTCTATGCCAAAGAAGGGGCGATCTGCGAAACATTAGCGCGTCTGGCCAGCCAGCTAGGCGAAGGGGCGGCAATCGATCCATATCTTGCCCCCTTGGCCGAAGCAGTGCAGAGCTCTTATTATGCTCTGGAGGATAGCGCCACGCAACTGCGCGCCTATGCAAAGAAGATCACTTTTGATGCGGCGCGCATGGAAGAAATTGAGGCCCGGCTTGATCTCCTGCATCGGCTTAAACGTAAATATGGCAACACGATCGAAGCCATCCTTGACCACTTTGCGTCTGTTACCCGTGAATTTGCCGATCTCTCCAATCTTGATGCCACTCGCGGCGCCTGGGAGAAGCAGTTAAGGGAAGACGAAGTGGCCTTGCAGCAACTCGGTGCGTCGTTAACCCGTGCGCGGAAAGCGGCGGCAATCTCCTTGCAGCAAGGGGTGGAAGGGGAGTTACGTGATCTGGCGATGCCGAAGGCGCGTTTCTCGGTGGCCTTGACTTCTCTGCCGGCACCGGGCCCGCTTGGTTGTGAAAAGATTGAATTCCTGTTGCAGGCCAACCCCGGCGAAGTGGCTCGTCCTCTGGCCAAGGTCGCTTCCGGCGGCGAACTGTCGCGGCTGATGCTGGCGATTCAGCGTACGGCTCCTGCAGGGGAAGAGGTGGCGACCCTCATCTTCGACGAAGTCGATGCCGGGATCGGCGGGGCAGCAGCGACGGCGGTCGGCGAAAAGCTGCGCGCGGTGGCAACTGGCCGGCAAGTCCTTTGTATTACCCATCTCCCCCAGGTCGCGGCCTTTGCCCATCACCATTTCAAGGTGGGGAAAGAGGAGACGGTTGACGCCCGTACCATTACCACAGTTCGCTTGCTTGCCGCCGAAGAGCAGGTCAGTGAAATTGCCCGGATGCTCGGCGGCGCCAAGATCACCGCATCGACGACAACGCACGCCCGTGAGCTGATCAGTCACTCGGTCGGGCCTGATTATATGGAGGATCACCATGATTCGTAAGGCAACCATTCCTGATGTTCGGGCCATTCATAAATTACTGATGACCTATGCCAGCAGCGGCATGATGCTCTCTCGCTCCCTTTCCGAGCTTTATGAAGCGATTCGTGATTTTTATGTCTGGGAAGAGGATGGCGTCGTTGTCGGCACCGTCTGTCTGCATATCTGCTGGGAAGATCTTGCCGAAGTGCGCAGTCTCGCTGTCGAGGAAAGTTTTGAAGGGCGGGGAATCGGTCGGCAACTTGTCGAGAGCTGTCTGCAGGAAGCGCGACAGATCGGTCTGAAGAAGGTCTTTGCCTTAACCTACAAAGATCAATTTTTTGCCAAGCTCGGTTTTCATCTCATTGAAAAGTCGGAACTGCCCCATAAAATCTGGGGAGACTGCATTAAGTGCCCGAAATTCCCCGAATGTGACGAAATTGCCATGAGTATTGAACTCCTGTAGCCCCCCGTAAGTTTGACATTTCCTTCTTCCTGTGGCTTACTGTCCGCTCTTTTTCAGGGAAGCCGGAGGTACAGCTTTATGCCGAATAAAAACTATACAATACTGCTGATCCCGGAAGGGTCGCATAAAGTCCGTCGCTACATGATCGGTCGCAAATGGCTTTACTCCGTGGCGGCAACGTTCAGCCTCGTCCTTTTGCTCGGAGGATTCCTTTCTCTCGACTATTTCCGCACCAATGTCGATCGTTCGGAACTCAAACGCTTACGGGTACAGAATCAGCTGCAACATAATGAACTACGGGAGTTTGCCAACCGTCTGGAGGATGTTCGCAAAGAGATGGTCATCCTGGCCCAGAACGATGCGAAGATGCGGGCACAAGCTCAAATCAGTCATCCGAGCGGCACTCCGGAAAATATTCAGGTCGGGATCGGCGGTCCACTCGAAAGTGCCCCGGCGAGTGATATGAGCAATTTGCAGCAACAGATCGACCAGATTCGGGCCTCCATCGACCTGCGGCGCGAAAGTCAGGAAGAGGTGCGCGGTTTCCTGACGGAACAGAGTTCCCTCCTCTCCTCCAAGCCGAATGGATTGCCGGCGCGGGGCTGGCTGACGTCAAATTTTGGCATACGCAACTCCCCCTTCAGCGGCAAACGGACCATGCATGAAGGGATCGATATTGCTGCCCGCATCGGCACCCCGGTCTACGCTACGGCCGCTGGGATTGTCAGTCGGGCGCAGATCGAAAATGGTTATGGTAAATTGATCGTGATCGATCATGGATACGGCTACAAGACCTATTACGGACATAACTCCAAACTGGTAGTGAAGGTTGGGCAACGCGTCAAGCGCGGGGATCTTATTTCCGCTTCCGGTAACACCGGGACCTCTACCGGTCCCCATGTTCATTACGAAGTTCGTCTCAACGGTGTGCCGCTCAATCCTCGCAAATTCATTTAGGTGAGCAGTTTTAGACATTTTTTTACTTGTCTTTCTCAAGGCGATTGTTTATAACGAAAATCTGTTCAGCCCCTCTTAAGGATCATTGCAGATGAACGTTTTTTACTCTTTTAATAACTTTAACTCTTTCGGCTTTTGGCGCGAGTATTATTTTGCGCTGCCTGCCCAGGGTTGAGGTTTGTCGGAAGAAGGAGTTTTTCAACGGACAAAACCACATCAAACCACAGGCAGGCTGCAAGGCTCTCCCGTGGTTTTTCATTTTCAGGATCGATGAATGAAGAGGCCGCTGGAGATTTGTTAATCCGGCGGCCTGTTATTTTTTCATTCATCGATCGCGAAAGGTAGAATCGTCATGATCATCGTCATGAAGCAGAATGCAAGCAAGGAAGAGCTGGCGGAAGTGAAGAAGCAGATTCGCGCCTTCGGTTACCGCCCTCACGTCATTCACGGCGAAACGCGCAACGTCATCGGTGCAGTCGGTGATGAGCGCGGCAAGAGCGTTTTGCAGTCGCTGGAGTCCTTCTCCGGGGTCGAGAGTGTCGTGCCGATTCTCAAGCCGTACAAATTAGCCAGTCGCGAGGTCCGGCACGATACGAGCGTTTTCGAGATTGCGCCGGGTCTGATGATCGGCGGACCGAAGGTGATAATTATGGCCGGCCCCTGTTCGGTCGAGAGCGAGGAGCAGATTGTCGAGACGGCCCTGGCGGTCAAGGCGGCGGGGGCAACGGTGCTGCGCGGCGGGGCCTTCAAGCCTCGCACCAGTCCTTACTCTTTTCAGGGGATGGAAGAAGAGGGTTTGCGTCTTTTGGCGCTGGCGCGCGAAGCCAGTGGCCTGCCGATTGTCACCGAGGTTGTTAATCCTTTAGATGTCGAACTGGTGGCCAAGTATTCGGATATCCTGCAAATAGGCGCACGCAATGTCCAGAACTTCGCCCTGCTCAAAACTGTTGGCCAGATCGACAAGCCGATTCTCCTCAAACGCGGCATGGCAACGACGATTCAGGAATATCTGATGAGCGCCGAGTATATCCTTTCGGAAGGGAATCGACGCGTCATTCTCTGTGAGCGCGGCATCCGCACCTTTGAGACCGCTACACGCAATACCCTCGATATCTCGGCGGTGCCGGTTCTCAAAGAGTTGACCCACCTTCCGGTCGTCGTCGATCCCTCGCACGCCACCGGTCACGCCCATCTGGTGCCGTCGATGGCCTATGCCTCGGTCGCTGCCGGCGCCGATGGCCTGATCATCGAAGTCCATCCCTGTCCGGAGAAGGCGGCCAGTGATGGTCCGCAATCGCTGCGTCCTGCCGAATTTGCACTAATGATGAAGAAACTCGCTGCCTTTGTGGCGGCGGCCGAGCGCACCCTTTAAACCCCCGTCCGGAGATTTCATGTACTTTATCCCTCTGAATCAGGCTGACAGTGTCGAATTGGTGATTCATGCCTTGCACGTCGCCGCCGGGACGGCCGATTGCACTACCTGCCCGGTTCGCCGGGTCTGCATGAAGCAGTGTGCGACTCTCGGTGATGCCATCGCTAATATGTGGCAGGCCGGACTCATTCCGTGTGACAATCCTGAACCGACCCCGCCGAATATCAGCCCGGCGCCGAACGTCAAAGGTGCTAATTTGCGTCTTGTTAAGTAATCAAAAAAGGAGGGGTCCTTGACAGCTGTTATTATCTTCATTAATGTTAATACGGAAACATTACTTTTTTGAGGAGGAAAATATGGTAACGCCGCGCTTGCAGGACGCTCTCAACGAGCAGATGAAGAATGAGTTCTTTTCCGCCTACCTGTACATGGCCATGGCCGGCTACTTTCAATCGGAAGATCTACCCGGCTTTGCCAACTGGATGCGGGTTCAGGCTTTAGAAGAGATGACACATGGCGAGAAGTTTTTCGCATTTCTCTGTGACACGCAGGGGCGTACCGACTTCCGCGCTTTTCCGGCGCCGAATAACGATTTTGCTTCGCCTCTCGAAGCGATGACCTACGGGCTCAAACACGAAAATTTCGTCACCGACAGTATTAACAAGCTCATGGATGTCGCTAGTGAAGAGAATCATCACGGGGCGAAGATCTTTATGCAGTGGTTTGTCACTGAACAGATCGAAGAAGAATCGAATTTCTCGTTGATCATCCGCAAGCTCACGCGGGTGGAAGGGGATGGTCGCGGTCTGCTCATGCTCGATCAGGAGTTGGGGGCGCGCGTCTTTGTGCCGCCGACGACCGGCGCCTGATCGTCAGTTTTGTCCCGCAAAAATGAAAAGAGCGAGGTTCCCGTCAGGGGGCCTCGCTCTTTTGCTGTAATAGAAAGTGCTCCTTTTCTGCGCGTTTCAATTTTTTGATAAAACCTTCTCGGCGGCTGGCAGAAGCGCGGCTGTGGTCTGCTTCAAGGTAAACCACCTGCAACGGCTGCCGCCCGCGAAAATATTTTGCGCCGCGCCCGTCGACATGCTGTTGAAAGCGCCTTGTGATATCCGTCGTGATCCCGGTATAAAGGGAGTTATCCGAGCAAAGGAGGATATAGACCTGCCAGTTCAGTGTGGACGGCGTTTCTATCCTCATAGCGACGCAGAAACTTTCCCCACCGGTGCAATATAGATGGTGAACTCCTTCTCCCCGTCAACAGCCAGCAGTTCATCCGCCAGGGTCTGGTTGTAGGCGGCGATGGCGCAAGTGCCGGCCTTGATGGCGGCGCAGGCGAGATAAAGATTCTGGCAAAGATGGCCGGCATCAAGAGCGATGACTTTGTAGGAAGCTTCGCCATAGCGCCATTCGGTTCGTTCCGGGAGGACGGACCAGAGAAAGGTGGCTGCCGCCTGACCACAGAATCGTTGGCCGCGACTGGCAGCAACGAGGCGAGCCGGCAGGTTGTCGATCTCACGCAGGTGGACAAGAGCATGTTCCAGAGGGAGATAACGATACAGTCCGCTGGCGAGATCTTCGACGTGAAGAACAGCAAGATAAGTCTCGAAAGGGTGACGGCAGCCGGCCGAGGGAACGGTGCGCAGTACTGCTGCCGTGTGGAGCGTTCCCCTTACGCCTTGTGTCGCCCAAAGGAGAAAGGCGAGTTCTGCGAGGGTCAAAGGCTCCCCTGTAAAGTGGCGATGACTCTGGCGGTCGGCAATGGCGTCTTCGAGATTAAAGGGAGGTATCAACCAGCTTGCACGGTCGGGTAGGGGAATGATTCTGCTCCCGGCTGGAAAGGTTTTTTGCACCGGTGGCCGGGGCAGACCTTGCGCTTGAGGGGTGCTTTGGAAACTGACTTCGTCCCGGATCCGGTCGCTGAGGAAGTAGCGGCCGCTGGTTGTTGTGATGAGCGATTCTTTTTTCATTTCATCATCCTGTTTTCTGCCTGCAAAGCTATTATATCCAGGAACCAGAGAACTTACGCATCCTTGCCAAGTCGGTCGCGGCGCCGGTGCAACATATTCATCGCGACGACAATCAGTACGATGGCGATGACCAGGGCCCAAGGGGCGAACCGGTTGACGGTAACTGCCCATTCGCTGAGTTCGTTCAACAGCAGTGCCCAGATGGCGATGGCGACATAGGTCGAGCTCAGCACAACGACGAGGTTTACCCAAGGGCGCAATCCGATCAGGAAGCCGATGATGGCCCCCACCACTGGGCCGCTCATCCAGAACGGGACAAAGACGAACAAAAATAGACCGGCAATCCCGAAAGGCCGGACCATGCCACCTTGAGACTCAGCGGCGTGTTGTATGCGCGTGATGAAGGGCTTGAGGGCGCGTAACTGGATCAGTTGCCGCGAACTCAATGCGAATAACGGATACACCACGAGGACCTGTATGGTCTCGACCAGTATATTGAAGGGCACAACCTGGGCATGACTGTAGCCATTCGCATAGCCGAAGCTCATGCCCGCTCCCCGGCCGATAAATAAGTTAAGCCCGGTCATTGCCGCATAAGGAAGAACTTTGTCGGGATACAGGTGTCCGGCAATTCCGAACGCCAGAAACATCAGTGCTGTCAGCGTCAGGCCGATGGCGAGGAGTCGGCCTTCGATGCTGGAGAAAAGTGATTCACTCATGGTTTTCTCCTACGCCTTGACTGGCATAACCACTGCCGATAGCCGAGAAGGGGAGCTCCAAGCCGAGCTCAGGGACCTCTTGCGCGATCCAGGCAGTGAAGGTGTTGCTGTTCGGACCGGGAAAGACTTTGTAGGTTTGCGGCCAGGGGTAACTCTTTGCGGCGCGATTGACGGCTTCAATTAATCCATCCACGCCTTCCCCGTGAAATTCTTTCAGGAGCGCAGGCTCTTCCCCGTACCAGAAGCGATCCGGAAGATCCTGCTCAATCCGCATCACCGGGAGTCCCCGCGACTGCCGCCAGCCGATAACTTCATAGACGGTGTAGGAGGCGGCAGCGGTCGGTTTGGCTGCAATCCAAGTATGGATCGCAAACCAGCCGCGCCACCCCCACGCTCTTGCCCCGTAGATCAGGAGGACTGCTTTTTCATGGGTGGCGGGATCCGGAGCAATTCCGGCTGATTCACGGCTGGCGGTTCGCCAGTCCTGTGAACTGCAGGAGGTCAGACAGAGGAGGAGCAGAGCGCAGAGAAAGAGCGATGCAAGGCGATTTTGACGCTGCGCTAAGCGAGAAGGCATACGGTTATTTCTCTCCGGATTTTGATTGTTATGGCTTGGAATAGGGATAAGGCAAGAACCGGGGTAAGCAATAAAGTCCAGATCATCCTCCTCCCCTGCATTCCCGGTAGCGAAAACAATCGATCATGTGATCGTTGACCATGCCGATTGCTTGCATCATGGAATAGCAGATGGTTGAGCCGACGAACTTGCAGCCGCGGGTCAGCAGTTCTTTACTGAGACGATCCGACACAGCGGTGCGGGTTGGCAGTTCCGCCAGGGTTTGCCAGCTGTTTTGTCGGGGGATGCCATCGACAAAGCGCCATAGAAAGGCATCGAGAGAGCCGAATTCGTGTTGAATCTGTAACACTGCGCGGGCAGTGTTGATCGAGGCCGACACCTTGAGTCGGTTCCGGACGATGCCGCTGTCCTGTAACAGTTGTTCACAATCGGTCGCGCTAAAGGCGGCGACCGTGGCGATGTCGAAGCCGGCGTAGGCGCGGCGGTAGTTCTCGCGCTTCTTCAGAATCGTCAGCCAACTCAGGCCGGCCTGCGCTCCTTCGAGGATGAGCATTTCAAAGAGGCGTTGGTCGTCGTGCACCGGCACGCCCCATTCCCGGTCATGGTAGGCCAGATAGTGCGGATCGCTGCTGCACCAGCCGCAGCGCACCAGGTTGTCAGCTTTCATATGACCTCCCTTACTTTTTACCGTAGCGGCGCTGCCACCAGATATAACCGACGATCAGGGCGCCGCTGGCGATGACCACCCAGAGGAGTGCCTGGTGGGAATACTGCATGATCAGCTCCTGGTTCTCGCCGATAATATAACCGATCCAGGCGAGGATGGTGCACCAGATCCCTGCGCCGGCAAGGGTGTAAAGGGAGAAGCGGAGATGATTCATACCGGAGAGGCCGGCAGGAATGGAGATGAGGTGGCGGATAACCGGCAACAGGCGGCCGATGAAGGTGGAGATCTCACCGTGGCGCTGGAAAAATGTCTCCATTCGTTGAAGCTTCTCCGGACTGATCAGCACATATTTGCCGTAACGGTAAAGGAGAGGGCGGCCGAGGTGCTGGGCGGCAAAATAGTTGGCGTAGGCGCCAACCAAGCTGCCGACGGTGCCGGCGAGAATTGCCAGACCGATATGCATCTTCCCCTGCTGGGCGAGGTAGCCGGCCGGGGGCATGACCAGTTCGCTCGGCACCGGCACAATGGAGCTCTCCATCGCCATGAGTAGGAAGATACCGGGATAACCGAGATGGCCTATTGTTTCAACCAGCCAGTTAAGTAGTGCGTGCATGAAGCCTCCGAGATGAAAGTGCAAGAAAATCGACCACCCCCAGCCTCTCCTTAAAAAAGGAGGGGGCTTAAAGCCTGAAGTCCCCCTCCTTTTTTAAGGAGGGGTTAGGGGTGGTAGGGGTCAGCTTGAAAGCTTAATGTAAAAAGTCAAATTTGCCTCAAAGAAAGTTCGTAATCAAATGATCATAAAGAAGCCAGCCGTTCAGATCGAAGTACCAACGTCCGTCGGCATGGTGGAGTCGATCCCCGCAGCGGGCAATAGCGTTCGGGAAGACCTCGACGATGTTGCGGTTGAATTGCTGTGAAAAGCGCATGTCACTGACCCCTTCGGCGGTGCGCAGGCCGAGGTAAAGAGTCTCAGCCATGGCGAGCTGTTGATCACAGACTTCGATGGAGATTGCTGTTGTCTCTCCACCCGCCAGCTTCTTGCGGTAAAGTTCGAGGTCGTGCGGGACCGAAAGGCGCTCCCCCCAACCATTGCCGCGGAGCGAGTGAGCGCCGACACCGAGGCCGAGGTAGGGGTGCCGGCGCCAGTAGCCAAGGTTGTGGCGGCATTCATAGCCGGACCGGGCAAAGTTGGAGATTTCGTAGTGGCGAAAGCCGGCTTTGGTCAATTCTGTGTTGACGCAGAGATAGGCAGCAGCGGCGGCGTCCTCGTTGGGGAGCGTCAACGTCCCGGCCGCTTCCATTTGTGCAAAGGGAGTTCCCTTCTCGACGGTGAGGCCGTAGCATGAGAGATGCTGGGGTTGCAGCTCAAGGAGTTGGGAGATCTCTGCCCGCAACTTGTCGAGATCCTGCCCGGGGAGGCTATAGATGAGATCAAGGGAGAGGTTGTCGAAACCGGCGCAGCGGGCAGCGGCAATGGCATCGAGGCTGTCCTGACGGGAGTGGACGCGGCCGAGTTTCGTCAGATCTTCGTCGGCAAGGGCCTGGATGCCGAGAGAGAGGCGGTTGACTCCGGCACGGCGTAATTTGTCAAGATAGCGGGGGGAGACGGTCCCCGGGTTCGCTTCGAGGGAGATTTCGATCGTACCGGCAAAGCCGAAGGTGGCGCGGGCGGAGTCGAGAACCTCTTTGATTCCCTGAACCGGTAGGAGGGAAGGGGTACCGCCTCCGAAGAAGATCGAGGTTAACGGACCGTCCCACGACTTTGCCGACTTCCGGAGTTCTTGTGTCAGGAGGGCTGGGTAGCTTTCGACCTCCTGCCTACTTTGGGGGACGATGGAGAAGAAGTCACAGTAGGGACATTTGCTGCGACAGAAGGGGGTGTGCAGATAGAGGCCAAAGCCGCCCTGTACTGATTGAGCAGCCGAGTTGTCGCACACCATAAATATCCTGAGCAAAAGGGGGGGGGAGACGATTCACCGTGTTATTTTTACTCTTTGCCGCGGTTTAGAGTCAAGGGAAAGAGGGGCGAAAGGGTTCTCTTCATTTGTTGAAAAATATTGCGGCAGGAGCGGTTGCTGTCTATAATGTCAAACTTTGCAACTCTGGTTAACTCCCCGGGAGATTTATTTATGTCGCCTCATACTCTGAATGTCGCTGCTGTTCAGTTTAATATCCGTCTCGGTGATATTGAGGCCAATTGGCAAGCTGCGACGCAGGGGCTGCGGAGTGTCGCTGCGCAGGGAGCCAAACTTGCAGTGCTGCCGGAGATGTGGAGTACTGGCTACGATTATCGCCAACTCGCAGAGTTGGCGACGCACACTCTCGGAATCTTGACGCGACTGCAGGCTTTGAGTACAGAACTCGGGCTGACGATTGTCGGCAGCCTGGCTGAGCCGGACGGCGACAAGGTCTGCAACACCGCCTGGGTCATCGATCAGGGGGAGATCGTCGGCAAGTATCGCAAGCTTCATCTCTTTTCGACCATGGGGGAGGATCGTTATCTTCACGCCGGTGAGCAGTATCTGGTTGTCGAAACCAGCGTTGGCCGTCTCGGTATCGCCATCTGCTACGATCTCCGTTTTCCGGAACTCTTTCGCCGCATGGCTCTCGATGGCGCCGAAATTATCTGTCTCCCTGCCGAATGGCCGAAACCGCGGCAAGAGCACTGGCGCACCCTGTTGCGCGCCCGCGCCATTGAAAATCAGCTCTTTGTCGTCGCCGCCAACTGCTGCGGAGTGCAGGGGAAACTTGATTTCTTCGGCATGAGCCTCCTCCTTTCCGCTCGCGGCGAGGTGCTGGCGGAAGCCGGCGAAGTCGCTACCTGTCTTGTTACCGAGTTCGACTTTGCCGAGATGGAAGAATACCGGCAGCAGATCCCCTGTTTTCGTGACCGGCGCCCGGAGATCTACGGGCAACTTTGAATCTTAAGGGCGGTTCACACGGATAGCGCGGATGAAACGGATAAAAGACCGATAAATCAAAGGGATAATCCGTTCAAATCAGATTTTACCCTCTGGTGAATAATGTTATTTAAAATAGGCCCTATGCAGGCCATCTTCAAGAAACGGAGTTTTTCATGTTAACCACCGCTGATTTCAAACGCGGGCTGGTCTTCCAGCTCGATGGTACCCCTTGTATTATCCTTGATTACACCATGCAGTCGCCCTCGGCCCGGGGTGGTAATACCCTGGTCAAGACCAAATACCGCAACATGCTGACCGGTCAGGTTCTGGAAAAGGCCTTTAAATCCGGGGATAAAGTCGACGAGGCCGATTTCGAACGGCGCAAGGGACAGTTCCTGTATGCTGCCGGAGACGGCGGCGTCTTCATGGATCTCGAAAACTATGAGCAATTCGAGATTAACGAGGAGCTCTTTGCGCCGATTGCTGGATTTCTCGTCGATGGCCAGGAAGTGCAACTAGGTGTCTTCCAGGGGCGGGTGGTCAGTATCGATCCGCCGATGATCGTCGAACTACTGGTGACCGAGACAGCGCCGGCGATCAAGAATGCCACTGCCACCGCCCAGACCAAAGAAGCAATCCTTGAGACCGGCCTGCGCATTCAGGTACCCGGCTATCTTGAATCGGATGAAAGGATCAAAGTCGACACCCGCGATGGCCGCTTCGTCTCGCGCGCCTGAATTTTGAACATTCCATAAACGACAAAAAGGGACGCCACTTCATCTGGCGTCCCTTTTTGTCGTTGGTAGATGTGGACTTGTGTGACCGCCCGCCTATGTGCTGCCCGTTTGTCCTTAGCTGGTAAAGGTAAGCTTACGTTCTAAATCCATCGAGTGGGAGAGACGCTTGGCGTCAGCGATGGTGATCTTATCATCCTGAAAGAGCTGGACCAGATGCTGGTCGAGGGTCTGCATCGAGTACTGAGTCTGGCCGTTTTCAATATGTTTTTCGATCTCGTCGAGGCGGCCTTCACGGATACAGGCTTGAATCGTCGTAGTGCTGCGCATAATCTCCACCACCGGCAGAATATTGTCGCCAGTCTTGTCTTTGACCAGGCGCAGGGAAATGGTGGCAACCAGAACATCGGCGAGGCGTTGGCGGACGATTTCCTGACTCTCTGGAGGGAAGTTGCCGATAATCCGGTGGATGGTCGAGACAGCCCCCTGGGTGTGCAGGGTGGACAGGACGAGATGGCCGGTTTCGCTCGCTTTCATGCAGCTGTCGATGGTCTCTTTGTCGCGCAGTTCGCCGACCATGATGACATCGGGATCCATGCGCAGTGCCGACTTCAGGGCCTTGTCGTAACTTTCGGTGTCGATGCCGATCTCACGTTGAATGATACAGCTCTTGTTGGAGGTAAAGAGAAACTCGATAGGATCTTCGATGGTGATGATGTTGTAGGTAAAATTCTCGGTTAGATAGCGCATCATCGCCGCAAGAGTCGTCGATTTGCCATTGCCGGTCGGGCCGGTGACCAGAATCAGGCCGGTAGGCGACTTGACAATCTCGGCAAGAACATCAGGCAGGTTCAACTCTTCGAAGGTGCTGATGTAGGGGGGGATGACACGCATGACAATGCCGAAGTGGCCACGCTGGCGGAAGATGCTGACGCGGAAACGTCCTCCGTTCGGCAGGGCATAGGACGTATCAATTTCATGCAAATTCTTATCAAGGGTTTTGCCATTGAATTCGAGAATGGTGTTAACGATGAATTCCGTATCCTTACCGGTCAGTAGCGGCAGTCGCGAGCGGATAATCTGTCCTTTGCCACGGAAGAAGGGAGGATTATCGACTTCGAAGTGAACGTCAGAGACTTTTTTCTGGAAAGCGATTTCAAGAATCTGATTGAGAGTTTTGGCATCCATGATCGGCATCCTGTCTTATAAGCGTTATCAGCTGGATAATAATGCACATTTATTGAGTAATGAGCAAACTCAAACTGCCGATTTTTTTTGCCGCAGAACTTTTTCCAGGACCAGTCCGGCCGTCTTGGCGAGAATGGAAAGACGTTCACATTGGCCGTGTGCGGCGTGCCCCAGACCGTAATCGCCATAGACGACAGCGATCGTGCGATTATCGACGAGAATCGGCAGCAGGAGGATCTTTTCGAGGCGGGGCGGTGTGGTTGCTGTCTCGGCAATAATTTGAAAGTCCTCTGGAATGCCCCAAAATGTTTGACCGCTTGCGACCACATCGGCAAAAGTTTTGATATCGTTGATGGAAATTTTTGATTTCAGGGGAAAAGGACCGATTCCTTCGACTTGGCGGTCACGATCAAAACCCCTCTCAGCAATTAAATGATCTTTTACAACGACAAAAGTCTGGCCGCGGGTAAAGGTTGCAGCAACAAACTTTAGCAGGGTGGGTGAAATGTCGGCTGGCTCGGTTATGGTCTCGAGAGACTTCAGGGTGGAGATGAAGAGTTTATCCATTTTGTTGACTGCAGAAGAAGCAGGTTTGCTCAACCAGCAGTGCAACGCCGTCAATAAGGCGATCGTGTTTTCAACGATTTTATCCGGGGCGGAATCGGTGATTCTTGGTAATATTAATTGACTGCCCGCTGTCAGCATGCGCAGAGCAAATGCGCACTGCTCGGGGGCATAGAGTTGAATGGTCACGAGTTCAGGATAGATCTTGTTCCGTTTGGAGAGAAGGGCAAAGAGGTCGTTCTGGTTGTGATTTTCATTAGGTGTGTCGATCACCAGCAACGGCGTCAATTCTTTAGCCAAAGCATTTTCAATAAGTAGATCGAGACTTTCTTCGGCGTCGATCATAAAGAATGAGCGACCGCTCCGTTTGCACAGGGTGCTGATCGCCCCTTTGAGTAAACGGTCACAACTGAAGAGGATGAGGAGTTGGCCGTCACCCCCACTTTTTTTCTCTTCTGGTGGAGTCAACATTTCAATGGCAGCAAGGAGGTTGAGCCGATCATCGCCCGAAATTTCTCCCAGATCGATCTCTTCTATGGACTTCTGCTTGATGAGGGGGACGTGCAGTCCTTTAAAGACATCGGGGATTTTCTTTTCAAGGTGATCAAGGACATCGAGCCCGAGGATATCAGAAGAGATGTGCATCCCCGGAGCTTCTTCCTGAACTTCTTCGGCTATGAAGGTTGATTCTGTAGCAGGATTTTCTTCGACGTTGTCAGGGAAGATGCTTCCGCTGGTAAGGTTGCCGTCACGCATTTTTTCATCATAGATGCGCAGCGCGTCCATTAAAACATTTTGTGTGTTGGCGCAAAAATCTTTTTTAAATCTTTCCGGAAGATACTGATAATCCTCAGAAAGAGAGACATCATCGACATCGACGGTAAAGGTCCCGCCGTCCCAGGTGAGAATGTCGATGATCGTCATGACGATCAAAGCTTCCAGCCCCTTAAAAGCAAGCTCTTTGTCAATCTGTCCTGTTTCGATCAGCATAGCGACCAGCGGTTGGCGTTGCTCGCCGGCCTGTTTCTGCTCCTCTAGTGTCTGCTGAAGGAGTTCCGGCGTTATCGCGTTCATACTGATCAGTACCTGACCAAGACGCACACTGTTGTTGCTGTGGTTGGCGCAGATAATGTGACCGTCACTAAAGACCAGTCGGCTTTCTCCCTTGCCTCCCACGAGTTTGAGTGTCCCGGATTTTCTCGTTGAATTCAGGAGTTGAACGATGTCGACAATAGGCAGATGTTCAAGATCACCGGAAAAGGACATGAGCTGAATACCTCTCGGTTACAGGAGAATAGAAATAGGGAAAATTACAGAACTGTTTTAAGAAAAACTACGGAAGATTGCAAGGAAATCCTCACAAATTTCTGAATGATAATCTCAGGGGCAACGAATCTTCAAAAAGAAAAGCTTGTTATTTTCGAATATATCAGGTATATTCGCTATCCGTTTCAAATGACAGCAACAGGCGCAACCCTTTTTCTGTCCCATCGCTCACTGACCCCCCATCTCTGCACGGCTTCCTTTCTTAAAGAATCCCATGGCAGCACCGCTTGGTTGGCGATCGATACTTGAAGTCAGGACCGTTCTTTTTCGCGGCCGCCTCATGCACCATTGCCAATCCTGAAGTATTCTACCGGCCAATCTTTTTGCGTTAACGGCTTCTCCGTTAGGGCAGTGATTGTCGCCGTGATTATCTTCTATTGCCTGTCGTAATTGTTCGTTTACGCAGCGGCACCGGCGGTATCTTGCCACCCCATTCAACCCATGACTGCCGTATCGGTATTCTTGGGAAAGGAAACACATGTCTTTTTCAGAGTTTAACTTGTCCGAACCGATTCTTCGCGCCATCACCGAGTGTGGTTATACCACCCCGACCCCGATCCAGTCCCAGTCGATTCCGCAGATTATTGCCGGTCGTGACATTCTCGCTTCAGCCCAGACCGGCACCGGCAAGACGGCTGCTTTCATGCTCCCCGCTCTGGCACGCTTGAGCGAATTTAAGAAGGGTTCCTCCGGTTCGCCGCGCGTTCTGGTTTTGACCCCGACCCGTGAACTCGCCGCCCAGATCACTGATGCCACGCGCAAATATGGCCGCTATCTGCGCGTCAAGAGCGCTGTCATTCTTGGTGGCGTACCGTACGGCCCGCAATTTCGTGACCTTTCCGGTTCCATCGATCTGGTTGTCGGTACGCCGGGGCGCTTGATCGATCACCTTGATCGCGGCAGCCTCAAACTCGACCGCGTTGAACTCCTCATTCTGGACGAAGCCGACCGTATGCTCGATATGGGTTTCCGTGATGCCGTCGACCGGATTGTCGCTGCTGCGCCGAATGCGCGTCAGACCCTCCTCTTTTCCGCTACCGTCGATCGCGAGACTGCGGCTCTGGCCAGTCGTCTCCTCACCGATCCCCTGCGCGTCTCGATTGCCAGCACCCAGGTCTCGCAAGCGCAGATCGAGCAACGCCTGCATGTGACCGACGACCTTTCCCACAAAAAACGTCTCCTTCATCACTTTGCCTCCGATCCTGAATGCGGGCGGACCATCGTTTTTACCGCTACCAAACGTGATGCCGAAGCGCTGGCGATCGAACTTTCCGGCAAGGGGCATCGTGCCGCTTCCTTGCATGGCGACATGGGGCAGAGCGCCCGCACTCGTGCTGTCCGCGATCTTAAGGATGGCCGCGTCCGCATCCTCGTTGCCACCGATGTCGCTGCCCGTGGTCTTGATGTCAATGGCATCAGCCATGTCATCAACTTCGATCTTCCTCAAGCTGCCGAAGATTACGTTCATCGTATCGGTCGCACCGGCCGCGCCGGCGCCACCGGTATCGCTATCTCCTTTGCCGGCAGCCGTGACGATCAGCAGCGCCTGGAGCGCATCGAACGTTTCATCGGCAAGCGTTTGCCGCAGACGACGATCGAAGGGCTCGAACCAACCCGGCCGATGGCGCTCGACGGCAAGAAAAAAGTCTATAATCGCAACGACCGGAATAATTACGGCAAGACCCCGGATTATGGCCGGCGGCAGGAGGGCGGTGCCAAGCGGAATCCTTACGGCAACCGTCGTTCATCCGCCGCCTAATCACAACTGATCGATAAGCTAACAAAAAGCGTCCGAACGGTTCCAATCGTTCGGACGCTTTTTTTACCTTTTGCCGTTGCTGTCGAGTTGTTGTAGTCTTGCTCTTATTTTTCCCTTTCAGGAGCCCTCCCATGGAAGAAGTGCAACTCGTCGTGTCGCGCTATCAGTTTGCCAGTGACAACTACGCCGGAATCTGCCCCGAGGTGTTGGAGGCGATGGTGGAAGCCAACGTCGGTCATCTCCCCTCCTATGGTGCCGACCACTGGACCGAACGCGCCTGCGACATGCTCCGCGACTTCTTCGAAACCGATTGCCAGGTCTTCTTCGTATTCAATGGCACCGCCGCAAATTCCCTCGCTCTCGCCAGCCTTTGTCGCTCTTATCACAGTATCATCTGCCACGAGCTTGCTCATATCGAGACTGATGAGTGCGGCGCTCCGGAGTTCTTCTCCAATGGCACCAAGATCCTCCTTGTCCCCGGCGAGCACGGCAAGGTCGATCCGGTGGCAATTGAGCACGCGATCACCCGCCGTAGTGATATCCATTATCCCAAGCCCCGTGTCCTCAGCGTCACCCAATCGACAGAGCTCGGCACGGTCTACACGCCACAGGAGCTCACCAATCTTGGCGATCTCTGTCGCCGGTACGGACTGCGCCTGCATATGGATGGTTCCCGTTTCGCCAATGCTCTGGCAACGTTGCAGGTGGCGCCGCGGACCCTCACCTGGGAGGCCGGCGTCGATGTTCTCACCTTCGGAGGGACCAAGTGCGGCATGGCTGTCGGCGAAGCTGTCGTCTTCTTCAATCGCGAGCTCGCTGAAGAGTTTGACTACCGCTGCAAGCAGGCCGGCCAGCTCGCCTCGAAGATGCGCTTCCTCGCTGCACCCTGGGTGGGGATGCTGCGTGGCGGCACATTGCTGCGCCATGCCGCCCACGCCAACGACTGTGCACAACGTCTCGCTGCCGCGGTCGCAGCTCTTCCCGGTGTCAAGGTTGTCCATCCCTGTCATGGGAATGCTGTCTTTTTGTCGTTGACGCCGTGCCTTATCGATGGTCTGCGTGCCCGCGGCTGGGTCTTTTATACCTTTATCGGCAGCGGGCAGGCCCGCTTCATGTGCTCGTGGAGCACGACCGCGGCGGATATCGATGCCCTCGTTGCCGATTTTCGTGAGCTTGCAAGATGAAGTAGAAGAGGGGGCCAAATCGGCCGCCTCAGATCACTGACAACGCCGTCCGGATGTTGTTTGAGTTCGTCCTGGCAGAAGAAACTCTACGACAACAATCGTCAGGATGAACCCATGAAAAATCAGGAAAAAAACAAAATCCCCACCAAATGGCAGGGACTTTGTCAGCAGTCTGAGGCCCGGAAGATAACTTCTTCCGGGCCCTTTTTCATTGTTGCATGAGGTTTTTATTGAAGCTTACGCCCCGCCGCCCTCTTTGACTTCGAGGGGGGGATTGATTAGCGACTTGATCAGTTCGCGGTTCATGCGGCTGATAAAGGTTGCCTTGA